>CAXTPJ010000090.1:0-8716 GCA_964245855.1 uncultured Ferruginibacter sp.
CACGCAAGGTGCCTATCCATTTCCGTTGCTGGTTATCTTCATAAATAGCATACACGGCATTACTGTTGATCAGCGGTTTCTTTTCAGCAACATCAGCTTTTAATGGTACCGCCTTACTGGCTTTGTCCTTTAATAGCCAGATGCCGCCGCCATCCGAAGCTACCCACAACGTACCTTTTGCATCTTCGCAAATATCTACTACAGAAATCCTGTTGGGCACCATACTGGGCGAAAGGCTATTGGTGGCATTATTGCATTGATACAGCCCTGCATTATCGCCAATCCATATTGTTCCGTTGTGGCCAACAGTAATGCAGTTGGCCTGTTGCGGGGCGCTGTTCAGCAGTTGCAGGTTGTGCTGGCCTGCATCATATGTAAACAATCCTTCATTCTGTATTAGTACATAAGTAATCTTGCGGGCAGCATCATACTTGATATCGGTAACATAATAATCTACCGAATTTTTGTTCCTAACGGTAAGCTGTACCTGCTTTCCCATAAAACCGGAATTATCAAAATAAAACAACCCGTTATGCTGTGTGCCGGCCAGCATAATATTGTCTTTAATATGCTGCAATTTCACCACATTATCCGCCAGCCTTTGCCGGGTGCTGTTATTGAAAAATGTGTAGGAAGGAATAGAGAAATGCTGATCAAGAGGATTGTAAACACTCACCTCTTTTTGGCCGGCTGTCCATATTTTATGACTGGCATCTTCGCTGATGCTGTTGATACTGTTGGAGTGAATGGAATTGCTGTCGCCGATCACATTGCGAAAAACGCTGAATTCATAGCCATCGTAACGGTTCAATCCATCATAAGTCCCAAACCACATAAAACCATTGTGATCCTGGAAAATAGTGTTGACCGCATTGTTGGATAAACCATTTTCAATGCCCAGGTATTTAACCTGTATATCCTGGCTTTTAAGTCTGGCAAATGAAAAAAAACAATACAGTAATAACGTAACCGTCAACTTCATATTGGAGCGCAAGCAAATCATATTTAAAAATACAAATAAATACAGGCAGAAAAACAAAATAAGTGTACAAATGACAATAAACAATATCAGCAAAAGGAAAAAGTAACTGTATAGGCTATGGGTAAATAGGAGGTTTTCTAATTAATTACAAGAGAGTTATGACGACAAAATGAAAACTGGTAAAAAAATGGTGACTTTAATCAAGACGAAAAAAAATTTAAAAATAAATGAAAGCACTTTTCTGCAACCGTTTGAAATTCCAAAAAGACTTACTGCTAAGATTCAGATGCTATAAAAAATCAGTACAAGTAAATCCATTTCTTTCTTAAAATGAAAAATTGCAGAACCAGTTCACAGCGATGCTGCGCAAACTTACCGAAACTGATAACAAAACCAATCGCTGTCAACTGCTGATAGTTTTGATTGGAGTACCAAAGCATCCATCAATATCATTTTACATCGATCCGCTCTGTTCCATTTTCAATTTTAGAAATGTAAACCGACAGGTCAAGCCCCATGGCTGCTTTATAATTGGCTGATAATTTATTGCTCAGTTCTTCAATGGCATCTTCTTTAACAATATTGATGGTGCAGCCACCAAAGCCGCCGCCCATCATCCTTGCGCCCAATACAGCGGCTTCATTCTTTACTGCTTCTACAAGGTAATCTGCTTCTTTGCAGCTTACTTCATACAGGCTGCTAAGGCCTTGATGCGTAGCAAACATCTTATTGCCAAGGGCAATTATGTTTCCGGCTTCCAGGTCGTCGCAGGCAGTGAGCAACCGTTCAATTTCCTGTACCACGTATTTGCAACGTTTGTACACCAGCATATCTTTTGGCGCCACATGGGCTTCCAGCATATCCAGTGTTACATCCCGCAAAGCAACAACTTCAGGGTGGTGTTCTTTCACCCAGGCAACACCCTGTTCGCACTGCAGTCTTCTTTCATTGTATGCCGAAGAAGCCAGCGAGTGTTTTACGTTGGTATTGAACAAAACAATTTTATATCCATCTAAAACGATCGGCTTGTATTCATAGGATAAGTCACGGCAATCCAGTTTTATTACCTGTCCGTTCATTCCAAATACGCTGGCAAACATATCCATGATGCCGCACAATACACCGGAAAACTCATGCTCTGCTTTCTGCGCAATCTTTACCATTTCCATTTTATCAATGCCCAGTTCAAACAGTTCGTTCAGCGCAAACACGGTAGCAGCTTCTACTGCAGCAGAAGATGACAAACCGGCACCAATAGGGATATCGCCATCCAGCACCAGGTTAAAGCCGCCGATAGTGTGGCCTCTTTTTTTCAATTGATCTACCACGCCCAATACATAAGTGCTCCAGCTTTTCGTTGGTTTAATATCGGCCAATGCCACTTCAAAAGTTTCGTTGAAATCAACTGAATACAAATGCACCTGGTCGTCACTGCGTTTATGAACACCAACATAAATGGCTTTTTCAATTGCAGCAGGCAACACAAACCCATCATTGTAATCCAAATGTTCGCCAATAATGTTTACCCTACCCGGTGAGCGGACGATCCATTGTAAATCGGTTCCAAATAGGGCAGCAAATTTTTCAACAACATTTTGGGCGGTGGTATTCAGTGTAGTCATTTCAGTATAATTATTTTGCGGTACGAAAATAGCATATTGGCATGAATCGTATTTTACATTTTCTTTGCAGCCACTTTAAATGATTGCTCTATTACATGCTGCAACAAATTACACCCTGGTTTGGCTACCTCGCCGCCCTGTCGCTCATCATGGCTTTGCTGGTTAACAACGAACTTAAATTCCGCTGGTTCAATACTGCAGGCACAGTTTTTTTTATCATGTATGCTGTTATCCTGAAAGCCTTTCCTGTATTGCTTACCAACGGGATACTGTTTGCCATCAATACTTTTTATTTGGTAAAGATTTACCGAAAAGAAGAAAATTTTGATATGCTTGAATTCAAAGGCGATGAACAACTGGCGCAAAAATTCATCTCTTTTTATCGCCAGGATATTGCAACTTATTTCCCGGAATTTAATCCAGCAAACATGCAGCAGCACCTGAATTTTGTGGTAACGAGGGATCTCGTAATTGCCAATATGTTCAGCGCTGTAATAGCCGGCAACGGCGATGCAGAAGTACAGTTAAATTACACCGTACAAAAATACCGGGATTATAAAGTAGGCCGTTACATCTTTGATAAAGAAAAAGATTTCCTGGCGGCGAAAGGCATTCAACGCATCATCTATAAAAAAGTAGCCAACAAAAAACACGAACAGTTTTTAAAAGTAACCGGCTTTGTAAAAGAGCAGGTGAACGGACAAATATGGATGGTAAAAAATTTGGTGCAATAGCCTTATCGCAGGCAGCAACATTGGTCCGGCTATACATTCCAAGGCCGGCACAAAAGCCCTACACCAATTCCTCACCGTGTTTTCCATTGCTATCCGGGCAAGTATAGTAACCATCCAATCATTAGCCAGCAAATTATACCTGCTAAAAAATAAAGACGCAAATTCTTATTCTTTGCGTCTTTCCTTTCCTTGTCTTTGCGTGCAATTTCTCACAAATCAATCACCCGCCTTTCTTCATTGCTCTTAGTCGCTGCCTCAATCACTTTCATCACATTAATACCTTGCTCACAAGTAACCGGTATGGCTGTATCGTTAGTAATGGCATTGTACACTTCATCATAATAGAAATAATAATTGCCAATCTCTGTAGTTATTTTTTCTTTACTAATCACACCATCTTTATCAGTGTATAAATAACCGCTCTCACTGTCGGGTTCCGTTCCCCAATCGGTCGTATTTGGTTGGCCACCTTTCAGCAATAAAGCTTCCTGCACATCACCACGACTTTTTATAAAAGAGCCTTTGGTGCCATGCAAAATAAAGGCAGGTAAAATCTCCCTTACAAACATGCCCGATTTTAACCTCACGGATGTTGCAGGATAAAACAATTGTATCTCAAACCAGTCATCCACTTTGGAGTTCTCCCTCGTTATACGCACCGTTGCAAATACTGAAGTGGGCATACCAAACAAGGTCAAAGCCTGGTCTATCAAATGCGGCCCCAAATCGTTCAGCAAACCTGCACCCGGCCCGGCTGATTCCTTGTGCTGCTTTGGCCCGATCGCAGATTTAAAGCGTTCATAATTTAAAGCTGCTTCTACTACTTCACCGAGTAAACCTTCATCTTTTATTTTTTGCACGGTTTTAAAATCACTGTCCCACCGGCGGCTTTGAAACACGCTGATTTTTTTACCGGTTTGTTCTGATAATAATTTCAGTTCTTCTGCTTCTGCCACGGTAGTAGTAAATGCTTTCTCCACTACCGCATGCTTGCCTGCCAGCAATACTTTTTTCGTGTACTCGTAATGGGTAGCGTTGGGTGTATTCACAATCACCAGCTCAACCGAATCATCTTCCAGTATCGATTCGAGTGTTGGATAAGAGGTTACGGATGGATAAATTTCATTGATCAGTTTTTTACTCCGCTCCCATGCACCGGTCAGTTCAAAACCCGGGTGAAGTGAAATAAACGGGGCATGAAAAACTTTGCCCGACATTCCGAAAGACAATAAAGCCGTTTTAATGGTCGCCATAAAAAATATTTTAATTGGAAAAATTATTCTGCATTGGTGGCGCCCAGCAAAGCCATAATGCCCATGCCAATTTCAATGGCATCTTCATCAATATTAAAGGTAGGCGTATGTCCGCCAATGGTAATGCCTTTGGCAAGATTGCCAGTACCTAACCTAAAAAAACAAGCCGGGATTTGGTGAGAATAAAAAGCAAAATCTTCTGCGCCCATCCGTAGTTCTGTTTCTTCTACATTACCTTCCCCCAAATAAACACCTGCCTTTTTCTTAGCAGCAGCGCTCAATTGTTCGTTGTTAAAAACATGCGGATAGCCGATATCTATTTTAATGTCTATTGTTGCGCCCATACTTTCCACCAATTCGGTCGACATTTTTTTTATCAGTTCATGCGCTTTAAAACGCCACACTTCATCCATCGCCCTGAAAGTGCCCATCAGCTTTACTTCCGAAGGAATTACATTGGTAGTATTGCCTCCCTGGAAACTGGTAATAGATAATACCGATGGATTAAAAGGATTATTGTTGCGGCTGATAATTTGTTGTAAAGCCACTACCAAATTTGAAGCGATCAACACCGTATCGGCCGTTAAATGCGGCTGCGCCGCATGGCCGCCTTTTGCTTTAATGGTAATGTAAATTTCATCAGCGCTGGCCATCACCATGCCACCCCTAAAACTCAGTTTACCCGTTGCCAGCGGCGTATGCACATGCATCCCGAAAATACTTTGCGGCGCTGGGTTTTGCAGCACGCCTTCTTTTATCAGCAAGCTTGCGCCCCCCGGATTTTTTTCTTCTCCCGGTTGAAAGATCAGTTTTACTGTCCCTTCCCATTCATCCTTTAATTCACTTAAAATTTTTGCAGCGCCCAACAGGCAGGCAGTATGTGCATCATGGCCGCAGGCATGCATCACGCCGGGCTTTGTAGATCTGTAGTCAACCTCATTCTCTTCAATAATTGGCAGCGCATCCATATCAGCCCGCAGCGCCACTATTCTTTTATGAGGGTTCTTTCCATTTATCAAACCAATCACACCGGTAGTAGCTTTTACCTCGAAAGGAATATTATAAGAAGCTAATTTTTCCTGTACAAATTTCGAAGTTTCAAATTCCTCGTAACTCAGTTCGGGGTTGGCATGCAGGTGATGCCGTACCGCTATAAATTCGCCGGCATATTTTTTTGCCAGTTGTTTAATTTGCTGTTCTAAGAATTCACTCACGGTAGGTATTTTGCGGTTAGTTTCACCAGGCGGCAGCATTAATTGGTATTGCTGCTATCCTTGTCTTTTTTATCAGGTTTTACTTCTACCAGTTCAGGTACCAGGTAAATATTATTCTCTATCATTTTCGATTTCAGCAGGTCTTTCCTTGTCGATTCCGCATCTTCTTTGCTTAAAAAATTTCCGAATTTCAGTTTAATGTAAGGTGGCTGAAAAGTCATATACACTTTTTGGTCAGGATAGTTTTGCAACAACTGCGACCGTACTTTCATAGCCTGCGCCCGGTCATTGGTGCTCAATACCATCAGCCGGTAACCCTTCATTGCCCTCGGCGAATTCAACAAGGCTTCATTAAAAGCAGCTTCCTTTTCCTGCAAAACATCCAGCCGGCTGTCTTTTATAATAGTAACGTTTCCGCTAACAGTGCTGTCTGTTGTTTGAGCTTTTACTGCAACCGCAGCAAAAAAAATGAGGCTGATAAAAATTATTTTTTTCATGTTGCGCAAATTGTCAAAAACCGTTCCTTTAATCCCTGCAAAAGTATTGCTTTTGTTTCTATTGTACTTTTCCTTGCTAAACGGTGACTAATAAAAACAGTTTGGGCGCCCGGGCGTGCTATCCGTTGCAAGTCCGGCACAGCAGCATGGCTTCTTCCTCTTCCCCCTTTGGGCGAAGCCGGATGGGGGCCTTCACCGGGCTTTCCACTGCTATCACTGGCGCAACGTCGCTATCATTCAAGCCTGTCCACGTATCCATCGCCAATTTAATGCAGCAGCTTCCCATTAAAAACTGTACCTTCGCCCCTCACTACTGTTGAAACAACAGCAAACTACTACAACATGAAGCAGTCTCATTTCCAAAAATTTGCTCCCAAAAAAAAGAACAGCGTAATCAAAGAAGAGATCAGGCAAAATAAAAAAAAGGCCAAAAAAGAACGTGCCGTTGCCATCGACAAACACTTTGAACAAAAAAGAAAATTAAGGGAAGCCGCCCGTGAAGCAGCGTTGAATGCACCGGTATCCGCCAATATTTCGGCCGGCAAAACCAGCAAAGTAAAAACCATCGAGGCCAATTTTAAGCAGGCCGACAAAATAAAAAGCATCGTTAAAGAATTTGAATCTCCTGTTGCACCGGCTCCAAAGCCAGGCAAACCGGCAACTATTTCTAACGAACAAATGCCATTGAATAAATTCATTGCGCATTGTGGTGTTTGCAGCAGAAGAGATGCAGTAGAAGTTATCAAAAGCGGCAAGGTAAAAGTCAACAACAATGTTGTGCTGGAACCTGCTTTTAAAGTGTCTGAAAAAGATGATATCTCCTTCAACGGCAAAAAATTATTCGTCAGCAAAAACCTGGTGTACATCTTACTCAACAAACCGAAAGATTACATCACCACCACCGACGATCCACAAGGCAGGAAAACAGTGTTGCAGTTAATTAAAGCAGCCACTACCGAAAGGGTTTACCCGGTTGGCCGTTTAGATAGAAATACCTCCGGCGTTTTACTGCTCACCAACGATGGTGAACTCACACAAAAATTATCGCACCCAAGTTATAATATCACCAAAGTCTATGAGGCCAAGCTCGATAAGCCTTTAACCAAAACCGATTTCGATAAAATCCTCAGCGGCATTACGCTGGAAGATGGTGAAATAAAAGCTGACTCATTGGCTTACGCAGATTCAAAAGATAAATCTGTCATCGGCATTGAAATTCATAGTGGTCGCAACCGCATTGTACGCCGTATTTTTGAATCATTAGGGTACGATGTTAAAGGTTTGGACCGGGTGATGTATGCCACACTCACCAAGAAAAATGTTGAAAGAAGCAAGTGGCGTTTTTTAAGCGATAAAGAAGTTCGCCTACTAAAATACCTCAACGCTTCTTACAAAAAAACTCCTGCTAAAGAACAAGCTGAAACAGTTAAAAAATAATTTTCCTGTCATGCAAATACCAGGCGCTCCTGTTACCAAAAATCAGTTGGATATCATTTTTGAGAATGACCAGTTTGTTGTGCTGAACAAACCTGCCGGCGTGTTGTCTATACCAGACCGCACACAATCAGAACCTTCGTTGAAAGATATGCTGCTGGAAAAATATGGCAACATTTACACGGTTCACCGACTTGATAAAGAAACAAGCGGCATCATCCTGTTTGCAAAAAACGAAACAGCCCATCAATATTTTTCCAAACAGTTTGAAGACCGCAGCATGGAGAAATATTACCTTGGCCTGGTGCATGGCACGCTGGAACACAACACCGGCAGCATTGATGCACCCATCATGGAACACACTGCTCTGAAAGGCGTGATGGTAGCGCATAAAAAAGGCAAACCTTCTTTAACAGATTACGAACTGGTAGAAGCGCTGGGCAAATTCTCTTTGGTTAAATTCAGGATACATACAGGCCGCACCCACCAGATTCGGGTACACACAAAACAAATTGGCCATCCACTTGCCTGCGATCCTTTGTATGGCGATGGCAAACCGGTGTTGTTATCCTCCATCAAAAAGAAATACAAACTAAGCAAGCAGGATGAAGAAGAACGCCCGATCCTCAACCGGGTAGCCCTGCATTCTTACCAACTAAAATTTAAAGATGCCACCGGGCAGGATTTTGATTTGACCGCAGAACTGCCCAAAGACATCAGGGCTTTGTTGCAGCAGTTGAGGAAAAATATGTAGGGTTCGCTGCAGTTTTTTATTTTCTTAGCCGAAAGAATTTGAACGCCAGTGCAGATAAAATTCAGGTTGCTTAATCTAATTCTTTGCATCTTTTCTTCTTTTACTTCTTTGAGTGAACTTAATTGTGCCACGAATGCACGAATGTTCACGAATAAGGCATTGATTTTCTATTCGTGTCAATTAGTGCATTCGTGGCTTTTGTATTATTAAACACTTCTTCCTTTGC
>CAXTPJ010000091.1:0-8711 GCA_964245855.1 uncultured Ferruginibacter sp.
CATTGGCGACGCTCCGTTCATCAATATATTTTCATAGCAGCATAGCATTACTGCATTCATCTTAGTTTTTAGATAATTTCATCCAGCTTAACCAGCTTCTTCCCAACTGTTAATTCATAGTTGCCACCAACTTTTAAAGCATAATTTCTATTGGAGTGGCTTACCGGAAAATCAAAACAAACAGGATAGTTGTACTCTTTCACCTGCTCATAAATGGCTTCATACACCGTGCTGCCAAAAGGCCGTTCTGTATCTTTCATATCAGTAAACCCACCAACGATCAACCCAGCCAGTTGATCCAGTTTACCACTGCGTTTTAGCTGCAGCATCATGCGGTCAACCGCATAAATGTATTCCCCTATATCTTCAATAAACAATATTTTATTCCTGGTATCGATATCAGAAGCCGTACCGGTTAGGTGCGCCAGCAATGATAAATTGCCGCCCACCAGTTCGCCGTTTATTTTGCCCTGCCTGTTTAAAGCGTGTATGCCGCACCGATAGTACTGCTTTTTACCGAACAATGTTTTATGCAATGCAACAATAAATTCATCTTCATCATCATTGAATGCAGATGCCATCGGCGAGTGCAATGAGGCAATTTTTAACTTGCTGTTCAGGTGGGCATGCAGTGCTGTAATATCGCTGTAACCTATGATCCATTTGGGATTCTTTTTAAAGCGTCTAAAATCCAGTTGATCAATGATGCGGCTTACGCCATAACCGCCCCTTCCGCACAAAATAGCCTGTATACTATCACTGTCAAGCATGGCCTGCAATTCATTCAGCCGTTCTTCATCGGTGCCGGAAAAATAATTATTAGAGCCACTTCCCAACGTTTTGCCAACCATCACCTGCAAATCCCATCGTTGCAGTGTTTCAATACAGGCCTGTGCTTTTTCTTTAGCCATATAGCCAGCCGGACAAGTAATTGCAATCATATCGCCTTTCTTTAAAAATGTTGGTTGTATCATTCAATTTCTTTTAATAAACATTTTTCGGATGAAACCAGCAACCGGTGTTTCACCCCGCACTTAAATGCAAAATTATTTTTCTGGTGCCCCACCGGGAAATCAAAACATACCGGGTAATTATACGCTTTCACCTTTTCCAATACGATGGCTTCTACTGATTTTCCAAAAGCATCCGCTTCACTGTCATCTTTTTTTACTTTAAAGCCACCGATGATTAGCCCGGTTAACTTTTCCAGCTTACCACTACGTTTCAGGTTCCAGAACATACGGTCGATGCTGTACAAATATTCGCCGGTATCTTCTACAAAAAGTATTTTGTTCTTTGTCAACAGGTCGCTCTTGCTCCCGGCCAGCGATTCAATGGTTTTCAAATTTCCTCCAACCAAAATACCGGATGCCTCACCTGGTTTGTTATTATTGTTTGGGATAACAGGGTATTGCATTTTTACACCAACCAAACATTGCCGTATACTTTCAATCGTTTCAATTTGTATTGGTTCAGCCTTGCCCCAGTCGGATGGAAAACTATTGCACATTTTAGAATGGATAGTGGCAATGCCATAGTTGCGGTTAATATGGTTGTGCAATACCGTAACATCACTGAAACCAATAATCCATTTGGGGTGATCGCTGAACTTTGAAAAATCGATTGCGTCAACAATTCGTACTGCACCATAACCGCCCCTTGCGCAAAGAATGGCTTTTACCGAATCATCATCCAGCAACTGCTGAAAATCTTTTACCCGCTCTTCATCGGTGCCACCAAAAGTGAAATCCCGTTTACCGATTGTGTTCCCAATTGTTACTTCAAACCCCCATTCTTTTAATTTGATTACAGCAGGTTGAATATCATCCAGCGTAATAAAACCCGCAGGGGAAGTAATAGCAATGGTATCGCCATTTTTTAAATAAGGAGGAACAGTACTATTGCTTTGAAAAAGACCTGCACCGGTATACGACTGCAAGGGTTGCAGTGCTGCTGCAGCAGGAATAAGCGAGGTGATGAATTGCTTTCTTTTCAACGAAATTCATTTATAGAATGGGTATGTAAGATAAACAAATCTATAACTGTAAGACAAATCAGCTACATAAAGGCTTATACAATTTGTTTATTCAAAAAACAGTGCTGTAGCAAAGATAACTCCTCTCAATGTCGTTACTTTGCAGTTCAATACCACACTGAAAATGCAGAATAGTTTAAACAAATACTTTGGCTTGATGGCGCTGCTGTTTGGCAGTTTTGTCGGTGCCATTGGCGTTATCGTCCTGTTGTTTTACATCTTAAAATTATTCTCCATTGTTCTTTTCCACATACCCGGCTTCGACCATGTTTTTCAAACCGTGGTGGTAATGGTGCCATACACACTTTATTTTTGGGCGTATTATTATTTGCATACCAGGTTCCCTGATGCTAAAAAACGGTCCTCAAAAATAATTGCAAGAATATTTTTAGTGATCGGAAGCCTCGCCTGCTTTGTCACCATGATACTTTCCCTGCTGGTGTTGTTCAAAGTAAAATACAACTGGGTAAAAACTTACGACAGGTACTCCCATATTTCATTGATCATCCAGGTATTGATGATATTTGCCACCGCAGCTATTCTGGCCACCGGAGATGCGAAGGAGAAGAATTGGATGGACAGGGAGGAGTTGCTCGATCAGTGATTGGTAATCAGTGATAAGTTTTATATTACCGGTTATCTTTTTAAATCTAAGCACCAGTTTCATTCACTGATTTTTATTTTGTTACCAGCTTCAGTTTTTCAATGGGGCATCGTCACCGCCGTGGCGGGGTTCACTTGTACTGTTGATTATTATTTCAGCTAATCTCCATCACTTGAAAATGCTCAATAAAAAACATTACTAATCCAAACCGAAAAATATCACAAATCAAAAAACACACATTATAAATCCGAAATTGTTTTCGCCGTTATCCAACCTGTAGTCCATGCATTTTGAAAATTGAACCCTCCGGTAATACCATCCACATCCAACACTTCGCCGGCAAAAAATAAATTGGGTACAACTTTACTCTGCATCGTATTGTGATCAATTTCATTTAACACAATGCCTCCGGCGGTTACAAATTCTTCTTTAAAAGTTGTCTTGCCCTTCACCGCAAATTCCTGTGCACACAAATTTTTGATTAGTTTGTTTTGTTCTTTCGCCGGTAAGTCAGCCCAGCGGATATCTTCCTTTATACCAGACTGCTGCAAAAAATATTGCCACAACCGTTGCGGTACCGGAAAAGGATTTCCATTGATGATCTTTTTAGCCGCAATATCAAAACGGAGTTGTTGTAATTTTTCTTTCAGCGTTTGCTCATTGAATTCGGGAAACCAGTTTACAATGATAGAGAAATGCCAGTTAGTATTTGATAATTCCCTTGCACCCCAGGCAGACAATTTTAAAATAGCAGGGCCGCTCATACCCCAATGTGTTACCAGCAACGGGCCTTGTGTCACCAATTTAGTTCCGGCAATCTTTACGCTCACATTTTCCACCGATACGCCCATCAGTTGAATGATATCATTACCCGGCATATTGAACGTAAACAACGAAGGCACCGGCGATTCAATCGTATGCCCCAACTTCTTCAACCAGTCAAACTGCGATGCTTTAGGATAACCACCACAGGCAATGCAGATGAAGTCGGTGGGCATTTTAGAACCATCTTTGAATTCAAGCTGCCATTTGTGAAGAAGGTCGATGGTTGATCGTCCATTGTCCATAGTAGCGTTACTGTTATTCGAAGTTTTTCGTTCATCCACCATGGACAATTGACGATGGACACCAGAAGCATTCACGCCATTCACCATTGAAGCGGATGGTCCATTACCTGTAATACTATTGCTCTTACCCTCAGCATTTCCTCCATCAACCATGGACAATGGACTACCGGCACCTGCAGCACTCCCTTCATTCACCATTGACCATTTACCATTCACCATCACTTCCACTTCCCTGTTCATCATAATTTCCACACCATATTTATTGGCTTCCTTCATTAAACAATCAACGATCGTTTCAGAAGTGTTGCTTACCGGGAACATCCTTCCATCGGCTTCTGTTTTCAATTCTACTCCCCTTTCTTTAAACCAGGCGATGGTATCGGTAGTAAAAAAATGATGAAAAGCTTTCTTTAAAAAACTATTGCCCCTTGGATACTTTTTAATCATCTCAGCAATACTGAAACAACTGTGTGTAACGTTGCATCGGCCACCGCCACTGATCCTTACCTTGCTTAACAGTTTAGAAGATTTTTCAATGATCACAACTTCCAGCAAAGGATTTAACCTCGCTGCATTTACAGCACAAAAAAAACCTGCAGCACCACCACCAATTACGACCAACTTTTTTTTATTCATGTAACACTTTATTGATGAAGGCAAAAGTATTACTTGTAGCTCAAACGAAAAACGGGCAGTTCAACACTACCCGTTTAAAAATATTTCTTGATAATGGTTACCTTATCAATACGACATTTCCTTTCATCTCAACTGTTCTTCCATTGCGGCTTTTCCCTTTTAATATCCATACATAGTTGGCAGTTGGCTGAGGTTTGCCTTTGTACATACCATCCCAGCCTTTCATCCACTGGTTGGTTTCAAATACCAACTCGCCGTAACGGTTGTAAATGCGGAACATTTCGGTGGAAACAATGCCAACCGGTATCGGACGGAATACATCATTGATACCATCATTGTTTGGAGAGAAAGCATTCGGCACATAATAAGTAATACCATCATATGCTTTTATTTTCACGGTATCATAACCAACACAACCTGCTGCATCCGTAACGATTACTGTAAGCAAAGTACTGTCTGCATACAACATTGCCAGTGGATTAGAAATATTGGCATTATTGAGCAGCGAAGCCGGCGACCACAAATAACCTATACCACCTGTTGCCTGTAATTGCTGTGGCATGCCAACTACCGCCGTTGTATCGTTACCTGCAAAAGCCGGCACTTTCGGCTGCTTGGTAACCAGTACTGTATCCTTGATATTAAAGTTGCAACCATAACCATCTGTTACCGTAACAATATATTGCAATGACGCAACGGATGGATATATTAAAGTAGTAGCACTGGTTGGGTTAGCGATTCCTCCCTGTACTACCGGTTCCCACAGGTAAGTGACCGGTGCAGAAATGTTGCTGACTGATACGGTTAGTGTAGCCGTAGAATCTTCAAAACAAATGGCTACATCATTGTTACCGGTAACTAACGGCAACGCATAACTGGTAACGGTTACTTGTTTGATATCGGAACAACCATTGGCATTGGTACCTTTAATATAATAAGTTCCGTTTGTTGCGGCAGCCGGTGTATTGTAAACAACAGTAGCCGCAGCATCGGTGAAATAGGTGTAAGTTAGTCCGGCTGTTGAGCCTGCGGTAACTGCAGCAGCAGTCAGGTCTGCGGTCAGCGGCGTACAAACTGCCGCTGGATCGGTAATCACCAAAACAGGATTGGCAACAAAAGCCACATTTACTGATGCCGTATCATTGCAACCGGATGAGTTGATAACAATCAGTTGATAAATGCCGCCATTCGAAACAATGTAAGGCGAAGCCACTGTTCCATTGTTAAGCGTCCAGTTGAAAGTGTTGCCCGTAGTAGTGTACAGCGTATCCAGTTTCAGCCTTTGTCCCTGGCATAATACAAAGTTCTTATCGGCACCCAATACCGGTTTCGGATTAACTGTTACGGTCACAATAGCTGTATCCATACAACCTGCTGCCGAAGTTGCTGTTAAGCGATAAGTGCCGGCTGTACTAACCGCTGTTGGTGTTGCCACGGCACTGCCAGCATTCGTCCAGTTGGTAGTAAGATTGGTTGTGTTATAGATAGCGGTAAGATCAACCGATCTGCCCTGGCAAATAACAATGGTGGTATCCCTGCCAAGAGCTGGTTTTGGGTTAACCGTTAACGTTAGCAGTGCAGTGTCCCTGCAGGATTGTGCAGATACAACAATGAGCTGGTAAACTCCCACAACTGTAATGGCGCCGGGCGTACTGACCGGTATGTTGCCGAATGTCCAGCTTCCGCTTAAGTTAGTGGTATTGTAAACAGGCTGTAGATTAAATGTCTGGCCCTGGCAAATACTAACTGCCGTATCATTGCCCAATGCAGGTTTTGCGTTATAGGTGATGGTTGCAATAGCCGTATCTGCACAACCAGCAGCCGTTGTGGCAATTAACCGGTAAATACCGGAAGTACTGATGGCTGATGGATTAGCAACTATGTTGTTACTGATTGTCCATACAGGTGTAAGGCTGGCTGTATTGTACAGGCTGGTCAAATTAAAGAATGTACCCTGGCAAATATTGATTGCTGTATCTCTTCCCAAAGATGGTTTTGGATTAACTGTTACGTTAACGAATGCAGTATCTGAACAGCCACTTGCATTGGTTACAATCAAGCGGTAATTACCCGAAGCAATGATCACTGAAGGATTGGCTACTGCTCCGTTATTCAATGTCCAGACCGGGTTCAGGTTTGTTGTGGTATAAAGGGTCGTAAGGTTAACACTATTACCGCTACAAATTACAATGGATGTATCATTGCCAAGCGATGGTTTTGGATTGATAATGATGTTGGCAAATGCAGTATCGCTGCAACCAAAACCATTGGTTACAATTAACTGGTAATTACCGGAAACACTTACCGCTGCAGGGTTGCCAACCGGTGCATTGCCTAAAGTCCAAACTTCTGGCAAACCTGAATTATACAATGCAGTAAGATTAACTGTATTCGGCATACAAACGGTTACCGATGTATCTCTACCCAATACTGGTTTTGGGTTCACAGTTATCCTTACAATTGCTGTATCAGTACAACCGGAAACATTGGTAACAATCAACCAGTAGTTGCCCGATGCTGTAACCGCTGAAGGATTATTGACTGTTGTACTTCCAATTGTCCATACAGGGTTCAGGTTAGTGGTGGCATAAAGTGTGGTAAGGTTTACATTATTACCGCTGCAAATTGTAATCGATGTATCGTTACCCAATAATGGTTTTGCATTAATGGTAATGTTTGCAAAAGCAGTATCAGCGCATCCAAAGCCATTGGTTGCTATCAAACGGTAGGTACCAGAGACATTGATTGAGGAAGGGTTACCAACCGTTGTAGTACCAATTGTCCATACCGGAGCCAATCCCGCAATATTGTACAATGCAGTAAGATCAACGATGTTAGGCATACAAACTGTGATCGTTGTATCATTATCCAATACCGGTTTTGGGTTAACCGTTACCGTTACAATAGCCGTATCCTTACAGCCCGAAGCATTGGTAACGATCAATTGGTAATTACCTGAAATTGTGACCGATGATGGATTATTGACTGTTGTACTTCCAATTGTCCAAACAGGATTGAGATTATTAGTAACGTAAAGCGAAGTAAGATCAATAGCATTACCATTGCAAATATTTACACTCGTATCATTTCCCAATGCAGGTTTTGGATTAACGGTGAGGGTAACTACAGCCGTATCGCTGCAACCAAAACTGTTGGCTGCAATCAATTGATATGTTCCGGCTGCATCAACAGCAGCAGGATTAGCGACCGGGTTATTGCCTGTTGTCCAGGTAGCAGTAAGGCCCGTTGTAGTGTATAAGCTGTTCAAATTAAGTACAGCGCCCTGGCAAATGCTGATGGTTATATCATTACCCAATGCAGGTTTTGGATTCACTGTCAGCACTATCATAGCAGTATCGCTGCATGCATCAGTGCTGGTAACGATCAGTTGATAATTACCTGCAATGGAAACGGCTGCCGGATTGGCAACGGCATTATTGCCAATCGTCCAGTTAGCAGTGAGCCCGGCAGTAGTATAAATATTCTCTAAATTGAATGATAGGTCACTGCATATACTTACTGTTGTATCATTGCCCAAAAATGGTTTTGGGTTAACCGTTAACGTTAGCAAAGCAGTATCGCTGCAACCAAGGTTAGTTGTGCAAATCAATTGGTAAATACCGGCAATCGATACGGCTGAAGGATTTGCAACGGCAACACTGCCAATCGTCCATTCAGTTGTTAGATTGGCAGTAGTAAACCGGGTAGTTAAATCGAATAAACTTCCTTCGCAAATACTGGCTGCTTTATCATTGCCCAATATTGGTTTTGGATTGATGGTGATAGTTGCCAAAGCAGTATCACTACAATTGGATGCATTGGTCACTATCAACCGGTAAACACCGCTTACTGTTATGGATGATGGATTATTGACTACTCCATTATTCAGCGTCCAGTTAGTAGCAAGTCCGGTAGTGTTATATAAACTGGTAAGATCAATTGTATTTCCCTGGCAAATAACAACACTGGTATCATTACCCAAGGCTGGTGCAGGATTTACCGTTAACGTAACCACAGCCGTATCGCTGCAACCCAGGTTGGTTGATGCAATTAATTGATAAGGGCCTGTAACTGACACAGCCGAAGGATTTGCAACAGCAACAGTATTGATCGTCCAGCTATTTATAAAATTGGTGGAGTTGTAAACGTTGGTAAGATTAAATGAACCATCCTGACAAATACTGACAGCCGTATCATTACCCAGCGATGGTTTCAAATTAAAAGTGAGCGTAGCAAAAGCGGTGTCTTTACAACCGGAAGCACTGGTTACTATTAACCTGTAAACACCACCGGTTATTATAGTAGCAGGTGAACTCACCGGGCTGTTATTGATCGTCCAATCAGCAGTTAATCCGGTTGTAATGTAAAA
>CAXTPJ010000092.1:0-8697 GCA_964245855.1 uncultured Ferruginibacter sp.
ATGCCTGCAATAGTAACCCAAAGCAACGAAAAAAAAATTTTTAAAAAAAGTCGGGTTACCTTTTTTAACCTGCAGTATTAATGTCTATAAATAACAAATTAAAAATCTCAAAAAATGAAAAAAGTACTTTTTGTTTTCGCTATCGCTGCCGCTTTCGCAGCTTGTAATAACTCAACTGATTCTGCTGCTGCTGCTGCATCTGCTGATTCTGCCGCTAAAGCTGCAACTGCTGATTCTTTAGCAAAAGTTGCTGCTGCTGATTCTGCTGCTGCTGCTACAAAAGCTGCTGCTGATACTTTATCTAAAAAAGCAGATACTTTGTCTAAAAAAGTAGATACTCTGAAAAAATAATTTTAGAACGGCCTTGATTGCTGCTGAAAGTAGCCGGTTCAACATAAGAATTTTTCATATGGCAAGCAATCGTTAAAGTCGCCCCTATTCTTAGGGGCGTCTATGTTTTTAAATACACTACAAATATTAACAACTGTTAGTTTTAGCTAAATTTTTTTCAAACTATTTACATATTTGTTGAAAAAAATATTGGCAGAACCATATTTCCTTCCTATTTTCGATTTTAATATGACAAAGGAAACCACTTTTGGACGATTTTATTTTAGCTATTATTTTAAAAATGGCCGGGCAATCTTTTGTTAAACTCGAAAAAATAAAACAGATTAACATAAAAAGATTCCCGGCTAAAATGCCGGGATTTTTTTTGCACCTGAATTGAAGTTTAAAAAATAAAAGTTTTTTAAAATGGCTGATATTGGAAAACGGGTAACAAAATCGGGAAATTTTTCTTCTGTGAAAAATAAAGCGATAAAGGTTTCCATCCAGGGTTTTGAAGGATGTTTTCACCAGGAAGCTGCCCGCCAGTTTTATGGAAAAGAAGTTGGAGTTATCTGTTGCGCCAGTTTTAGGGAAGTGATCAGTATCGCTTCCGATAAAAAAGAAAGTGATGGTGGTGTAATGGCCATAGAAAATTCTATTGCCGGCAGTATTTTACCCAATTATAATTTATTGCAAAAAAGCAAACTGGAGATTATAGGAGAAATCTACCTGCAGATAAAACAAAACCTGCTGGTAAACCCGGGTGTTCAACTGGAAGACATTAAAGAAGTGCATTCTCACCCAATGGCGATACAGCAATGCTTTGGATTTTTAGATAAATACAACTGGAAGTTGGTTGAAACAGAAGATACCGCATTAAGCGCCAAACACATTCACCAGCACAAAAGCAAGCACATTGCTGCCATTGCAGGCAAACTGGCGGCAGATATTTATGAGCTGAACATTCTTGCCCCCAATATCCATACACTGAAAAATAATTATACCCGTTTTTTAATGTTACAAAGGCCAGGTGTAAAAAAAGAAGTGGAAGGCGCCAATAAAGCATCCATCAATTTTAATACAGACCATTCAAAAGGAAGCCTGGCAAGGGTTTTAACCAGTATTGCCGAGGCCGGGATTAATTTAAGCAAACTGCAGTCGATGCCGATACCGGGAAGTGATTTTAAATATTCCTTTCATGCTGATCTGGAATTTGAAACAAAAGATCAGTTGTTAAAATCAGTTGAGCAGATAAAAAAAACAACAGAAGCTTTAAAAGTGTTGGGTGTTTATAAGAGCGGAAAAAGCAAATAGTGTTGATGGTTTAGAAAGTTTAGGCGTTTAGCTGTTTAGTGATAAATAGGGGACTGAAACTTTTATTGGAAGAAAATAAAAGGTGCCATGAAAAACTATAGTTGAACGGAGCGTCGCCAATGCAGATGCAATGAAAAACAACTGGCGGTAACAATTAATTTTAAAGATCAGATCAATAAACAGCGAATAGATTTATGCAACCGGCAAAAAGATTAAATGGGATTGGAGAATATTATTTTTCTCAAAAGCTGAGAGAGATAGATGAATTGAACAAGGCCGGTAAACAGGTTATCAATTTGGGTATTGGCAGCCCGGATTTACCGCCACACCCGGAGGTAATTAAAATATTGCATGAAGAAGCATTAAAGCCAAACCAGCATGGTTACCAGAATTATAAAGGCAGCCCGGTTTTAAGAACAGCCATTGCCAACTGGTATAAAAAATGGTATGCCGTTGAACTGGATGCCAACACAGAAATTTTACCATTGATCGGAAGCAAAGAAGGCATCATGCACATTTGCATGACATACCTGGAAGAAGGAACTGCAGTGTTGGTGCCCAATCCCGGCTATCCAACTTATTCCAGTGCGATCAAAATTTCCGGAGCAGTTGCATTATTTTATGATCTTAAAAAAGAAAATAATTACTACCCTGACCTGGATCAGTTGAATGGGTTGATAAAAGATAATCCATCACTGCAGGTAAAATTGTTGTTCATTAATTATCCGCAGATGCCGACCGGCCAATTGCCATCCAAAGCAATGTTTGAACAATTGGTAGCTTTTGCAAAACAACACAACATTTTATTGGTGCATGATAATCCATACAGCTTTATATTGAATGATCAACCGATGAGTTTACTGAGTGTTGAGGGTGCAAAAGAGGTATCGATCGAATTAAATTCGCTGAGTAAATCGCACAACATGGCGGGCTGGAGAGTAGGGATGATGATTGCTTCGAAAGAAGTGATCAATGAAGTGATCCGTTTTAAAAGCAACATGGACAGCGGGATGTTTTTGCCGGTACAACTGGCCGCTGCCAAAGCATTGGAACTGGGGCGGGAATGGCATGATGAAGTAAATAAAGTGTACAAAGCAAGGCGTGAAAAAGTATTTGAATTGTTACAACTATTGAATTGCTCATTTGATAGAAACCAGGCCGGGCTGTTCGTTTGGGCAGCTATTCCTAAAAATTATAAAGACGGATTTGTATTGAGTGATGAAGTGTTGTATGGCGCCAATGTTTTCATTACGCCGGGTGGGATTTTCGGCAGCGCCGGTGATGGATTTATAAGGGTAAGCTTGTGCAGCACCGAACAAAAAATTGAAGAATCGATCAACAGGATAAAAACAGTCATGCAAAATCATGTTTAACAATGTTGCCATAATAGGAGTTGGTTTAATTGGTGGCTCAATGGCGCTTGCGCTGAAAGATAAAGGCTACGCCAACAATATTATTGGCGTAGGCAATACGCAGGCAAGTCTTGACAGGGCGAAGGAACTGGGCATTATTGATGAAATACTGCCTTTGGAAGAAGCCGTTAAAAAAAGCGATTTTGTATATGTGGCCATACCGGTAGATGCAACCATCCCGGTGATGAAAAAAGTAATGGACCTGGTGAATGACCAGCAGGTAGTAACCGATGCAGGTTCAACAAAAGCCGTGTTGTGCGATGAGTTGAAATTGCACCCTATGCGTAAACGTTATGTTGCCTCTCACCCGATGTGGGGTACGGAATACAGTGGGCCGGAAGCCGCTGTAAAAGGAGCTTTTGCCGGACGGGCCTGCGTAATTTGTGAAAAGAATAAAAGTGATGAAAATGCAGTAACAATCGTGGAAGGGATTTACAAAGACCTTGGGATGAACATCGTTTACATGGATGCAAACAACCATGATATTCATGCGGCCTATGTAAGCCATATCTCTCATATTACTTCTTTTGCTTTGGCCAATACGGTGCTGGAAAAGGAGAGGGAAGAAAGCGCCATCTTTGAACTGGCCGGTGGTGGTTTTGAAAGTACGGTGCGGTTGGCAAAAAGTAACCCGGGTATGTGGGCGCCAATTTTTATGCAGAACAGGGAAAATGTGCTGGATGTATTGAATGAACACATCAGCCAGTTAAGAAAATTTAAGGCCAGCCTGGAAAAAGAAAACCTGGATTACTTAACCGAGTTGATGGAAAATGCAAACAAGATAAAACGCATCATCAAATGATTTTTAGAGAAGCTTCGATTGGAGATATCAAACAGATACAGGTGGTGCGGCATGCGGTGAAAGAAAACAGGCTGAGCGATCCTGCATTGGTGCCGGATTCCGATTGTGGAAGATTTTTTATTCGGGAGTGGAAAAGGATGGGTTTGTTTGGAGGATGATGTGATCGTTGGTTTTGCCATTGCAGATTTGCAGGACAATAATATCTGGGCATTGTTTGTAGACCCGGATCATGCGAAAAAGGGAATTGGAAAACAATTGCATGACCTAATGTTGCAATGGTATTTTGCACAAGGCAAAGAAAGCGTTTGGTTGGGTACAGATCCCAACACCAGGGCCGCAACATTTTACCGGATGCAGGGTTGGAAAGAAACCGGCTTGCATGGAAAAAGTGAAATCAAATTTGAAATGGCAAAAGCTGATTTCATAAATAGAACTCATAGCAACAAACAAAATAACTAATCTATCAACTACCTTATCGAAAGGTAAAAATCAACAGGATATGCAAACACAAACTTCAAACATGAAAGAATTAATGCAGGAGAAATGGAATAAACGTCCGCTCATTATCAGTGGCCCCTGCAGTGCAGAAACAGAGGAGCAGGTGCTTGAAACCGCTACCCGGCTGGCTGCAACAGGAAAAGTAGATATGCTGCGTGCCGGTATCTGGAAGCCCCGTACCAAACCGGGATTGTTTGAAGGTATTGGTACCAAAGGCTTGCCCTGGTTGGCGCAGGCAAAAAAAATAACCGGCCTGCCAACCACGGTAGAAGTAGCTACGGCAAAACATGTAGAAGATGCATTGCAGTTTGATGTTGATATGCTATGGATCGGCGCCAGGACAACTGTTAACCCCTTTAGTGTGCAGGAAGTTGCTGATGCCCTACGTGGCGTGAATATTCCGGTGCTGATAAAAAACCCGATCAACCCGGACCTGGAACTGTGGAGTGGTGGTATTGAACGTATCCAGAAAGCAGGCATTAAACAGGTTGGTATGATCCATCGTGGGTTTTCCAACTATGGCAACACCGAATACCGCAATGCACCAATGTGGCATTTGCCCATTGAGATGAAACGCCGTTTCCCGGAAATGATCCTGATCTGCGATCCTTCTCATATTTGCGGTAACCGTCACATGCTGCAGCAGGTTGCACAAAAAAGTATTGACCTGGATTTTGATGGTGTAATGATCGAAAGTCATATTGACCCCGATAATGCCTGGAGCGATGCCAAGCAACAGATCACCCCGGAACGCCTGGCAGAAATGCTGGATTCGTTGATCTGGAGAAATGAAAATACAGACAAGGCAGACTTTCTAACGGCACTGGCTACCCTAAGAGAACAGATCAATCACCTCGACGATGAGTTGCTGACATTGATAGGGCAGCGTATGAAAATTGCTGATAAGATCGGGGCGTTTAAAAGAGATAATAACATTACTATTTTACAAACCAACCGCTGGAACGAAATATTGCAAAAGGCAACCAAGAAAGGCGAAGCATTGGGATTAAGCAATGAGTTCATCACTAAATATTTTGATGCAGTGCACCTGGAAAGTATCAATCATCAGAATAAAGTGATGAATAGTTAAAGGTGGCCCCCTCTAAATCTCCCCCGGTGGGGGAGACTTAATAGAGCATTTATTATACTGTGGGTTTTTGGATAGCAGGATTAAGCACTTTATTTTTTAAGCAGATAGTAATTCTTTTATCAAAAGTGATTTTATAAAAGAGTGAGATGAATGAAAATGAGATCACCAATGTTTTTGGATTTTAAGCATTAAACCAATAAGTTGATATTTAATTCGATTGATATAGCTAAGGCAGTAAACATGAAAATCATAAAAGTATCATCATTCGCAGAGTCTTCAAAAGCCTCCCCCACCGGGGGAGGTTTGGAGGGGGCTTCGTATTACTTCGACGCCAATTTTTCTTATCTCGAACAAATTGTTTCCAAAAACAAAACAATTTTAATCACCGATGAAAATGTATTTGCTGCTCAATCGAAAATATTTGAAGGATGGCAAACCATTGTTATAAAAGCCGGCGAACAATACAAGCAGCAGGCTGCAGTGGATGATATCATTCAGCAGTTGATTGAAAAAGAAGCAGACCGAAATACATTTATTGTTGGTGTTGGTGGCGGAGTGGTGACAGATATTGCGGGTTATGCAGCCAGTGTATATATGCGGGGATTGAAGTTTGGCTTTGTGCCAACTACTATCCTGGCGATGGTGGACGCTGCCATTGGTGGTAAGAATGGAGTGGATGTAGGACCTTATAAAAACTTAGTAGGCCTTATAAAACAGCCTGAGTTTTTATTGTTTGATTATGCATTACTGCAAACATTGCCGCAGGCAGAATGGATAAATGGTTTCGCTGAGATCATCAAGCATGCCTGTATAAAAGATGCTGCACTGTTTGCGTGGTTAGAAGAAAACTTATTAGGCGATTTTCAATCGGATAAAGCAAAACTGGCTGCATTGATCGAAAAAAATGTATCAATAAAAACAACGGTGGTTGTTGCAGATGAATTTGAAAAAGGTGATAGGAAACTGCTGAACTTTGGCCATACGTTGGGTCATGCAATTGAAAACATTTATCAACTGCCACATGGCCATGCAGTAAGTATCGGAATGATTGCGGCTTGCACTTTATCAGAAAAAATTATTGGCTTTACTGATGCTGAAAAAGAAAAAGTAAAACAATTAATAGAACAGTATCAACTCACTACTTACATTGCGTTTGATAAACAAAAGGTTTGGGATCTTTTGAAAATGGATAAGAAAAGAGTGAATTCAGCAATGAATTTTATATTGCTCAAAAAAATTGGGGAGGCAATCATACAACCTATTCCATTGGTACAATTAGAACAATTAATCAGTTAAAGTTTATAAGGGTGATCGTAAAAATAAATCCTTCCAAAATATCAGGCAATATCAATGCACCTACTTCCAAAAGTTCTATGCAACGGGCATGTGCAGCGGCATTGCTGAATGAGGCTACTACTATTATTTATAATCCCGGTAACAGCAACGATGATTTGGCAGCACTTAGTGTGATACAGGCGTTGGGCGCCATCATCCAAAAGCAAAGCGAAGAAAAAATAGTCATTGAAAGCAAAGGTGTGCAACCCATAAGCAACGAAATGAATTGTGGTGAGAGTGGCTTGGGCATCCGTATGTTTACGCCTTTGGCTGCATTGAGCAGTAATGAAATTACCATCAATGGCACAGGCAGTTTATTGACAAGACCAATGGATTTTTTTGACGAGATCTTTCCTCAACTGGAGATTAAAATTGAATCCAACAAAGGCAGGTTGCCAATCAAAATACAAGGCCCGGTGCTGCCCATCAACATCATGATTGATGGTTCATTGAGTTCCCAGTTTTTAACCGGTCTTTTGATGGCCTTTGGTAAATCGGCCACAGCACCGGTTATCATCAATGTAAATAATTTAAAAAGCCGTCCATACATCGACCTGACTTTGCAAGTAATGAAACATTTTGGCTACGATGTGGTCAACAACAATTATGAATCATTCCTTATCAATCCAATAAACGAAACGCTGAATAAGCCCGTAAGTTATACCGTAGAAGGCGATTGGAGCGGCGGCGCATTTTTGCTGGTAGCCGGCGCCGTTAGTGGTAACATTGCTGTGACTGGGCTGGATGTATTTTCAACCCAGGCCGATAAAGCAATTTTAAAAGCGCTGATGGATTGTGGTTGTACCATTTCTATTGAAGAAAAGCAGATCAACATCGGCCTTCCTTCAACAGGCATTAAGGGATTAAAACCATTTCATTTTGATGCCACCGATTGTCCTGATTTGTTTCCTCCATTGGTGGCATTAGCATCTTTCTGCAACGGCACAACAGCCATCCAGGGAGTTAACCGCCTGGCACACAAAGAAAGCAACCGTGGATTGACATTGCAGGAAGAGTTTGGTAAAATGGGTATTAGCATTCAATTGCAGAACGACCTGATGCTGGTAAAGGGCGGCACTGGAGTTAATGGCGCTATGGTACATTCGCACCACGATCATCGCATCGCAATGGCCTGCGCTGTGGCCGGATTAAATGCCAACGGAGAAACTACCATTGAAGCAGCAGAGGCCATTAATAAATCCTATCCTGAGTTTTATGAACACTTAAAAAAACTCAATGCATCAGTTAGCTATATGGAAAGTATTTTAAAATAACAATAAACAAAAAGCCTCCTTAGGGGTTTGGGTTAAATAAATTATGAACAGTTTCGGACGCATTTTCAGGGTATCTATTTTCGGCGAATCACATGGCAATTGTGTTGGGTTAAACATTGATGGTTGTCCTGCCGGTTTGCCATTAAGTGTGGATGATTTTACAGTCGACATCGAAAGAAGGAAGCCCGGTGCAAAAGGCACCACGCCACGTAAAGAGGATGATATCCCTAAAATAATGAACGGTGTTTTCAATGGTAAAACAACCGGTTTCCCCATCACCATTTTATTTGAGAATAATAACACCCGCAGCACCGATTATGAAAAACAAAAAGCGGTGCCCAGGCCGGGGCATGCTGATTTTGTTGCCACTAAAAAATTTGGCGGCTTTGAAGATTACAGGGGCGGTGGGCATTTCAGCGGGCGGTTAACTGTTTGTATTGTTGCTGCAGGAGTTGTCGCTAAGAAGTTATTAGATCATATAAAAGTAGAGGCAAGCATATTAGAAATTGGTGGTGAAAAAGACCTGGATAAAGGATTGCAAAAAGCCATTGACGCAAAGGATACAATCGGAGGTATTGTAGAATGTAAAGTGAATGGCTTGCCAATTGGTTTAGGTGAACCTTTTTTCGACTCTGCCGAATC
>CAXTPJ010000093.1:0-8648 GCA_964245855.1 uncultured Ferruginibacter sp.
CTATTCTTTTTTTCCTGGGCGCCTGGCTTTTCAAACAAAGTTTCGACCAGGCCATCCGATACATGTTATCCAGTTTTGGCGTTAAAAAATGGATCGATGAAATCAGCGGCAGTTGGCTGAAGTTGATACTGGTAGCCAGCCAGGTGATGCTGTACATTATTTTTTTCCTGCTTTATTTTTCGCTTTTCAAATATGTTTTTTTAATTGTGGGGTCACCCGTATTTGCTTACCTGAGTGAAAAAACAGAAGCGATCATGTCCGGCAAAGAATTCCCTTTCAGCCTTTCGCAATTGATTAAAGACATTGGCAGGGGAATTAAACTGGCCTTTAGAAATGCACTATGGCAAACAGTTTACACCATCTCCATTTTAATACTGGCTTTCATTCCTGTTGTTGGGTGGTTTACCCCATTCTTTGCCTTACTGATAGAATGTTATTACCTGGGTTTTTCTATGCTTGATTACAGTAGTGAACGCAACAAATTATCTGCTTCACAAAGCATTATTTTTATTGGTAAACACAAAGGTTTGGCCATTGGTAATGGCATTGTATTTTACCTGATGCATACTGTTCCTTTGGTTGGCTGGGTGCTGGCGCCGAGTTATGCCGTAATTGCCGCCACCATCAGTTTATTAAAAACAAAACCATAGCATGAGCAGTTCCATTTATTTAATTCCCTGCGTGCTGGATGAATCGGCCATACAAACCATTCCGCTATATATCATTGATGCGGTTAAAAACTGCCAGGTAATTTTTGCAGAGAATGAACGTACTGCCAGGCGCTTTTTAAAAAGTATCTGCAAAGAAATTGTGATAGATGAGTATGAATGGTTTGCCATTCACAAAGCAGAGGAAGAACAGAAAAATAATTTCAGGCAAAAGATAAAAGAAGAAAAAAATATTGCCATCATTAGTGAAGCAGGTTGTCCTGGTGTGGCCGATCCCGGGCAGGTATTGATTGAAGTAGCACAACAGATGAATGCCACGGTAAAACCGTTGGTAGGACCAAGTTCTATCCTGCTGTCATTAATGGCCAGCGGCATGAACGGGCAGCAATTTGAGTTTATCGGCTACCTGCCGATTGATGCTAGTGAAAGGGTGAAAGCCATCAAGGAAGCAGAACTGGCTTCACAGAAAAAAAACAGCACGCAGATTTTTATTGAAACGCCTTACCGCAACAATCAACTGGTTGAAACTTTATTAAAGACCTGTAAGCCGACAACAAGATTGTGTATAGCGGCTGAACTAACGGGAACGAATGAGTTAATTAAAACAAAAACAATCACTGACTGGAAAAAAGAAAAAACCGACTTTCATAAAAAGCCGGTCATATTTTTATTGCTGTCCAATTAAAGCTTAACGTTCAACCGGTTTCATAGAAATGATCTTGTCTACCACAAATTCACTGTAACCTCTCCATGGAATTGTGTGCCTGAATTCTTCATAATGCAGATCGAAATAATTGCCGCTGTTATTCATTAATACATTGGCGATACTATCGTTGGTGACGGAGAATTCAAACTCGTAGGATTGCACTGTTCCAACTGCTTTTGAACGCAACCCTGACTGGATCAGTTTGCCTTCATACGTTTTAAAAATATTTCCTTTTTTAACTACATAGTTCAACTCGCCGGATTTTACGCCTTCGCCAAATACATTGTAGTAACGCCACCAGATTGTGAATGCCAGTACTGCCAGTACAATAAAAGTAAGCCAACCCAAAAATTTCCTAAAGCCGTTTGATCTCTTCGGTTGTTGTGTGGTAGAATTTATCCCGTCCATAAATGAAACATTTGGTGCAAGTTAATTATAATCCATATTTATCAAACAAAATAACAAATACAGTTGCAGCCTGGTGATGCAATTTATCTGCCACTTTATTAAACGTTTGTAAAGAAGAAGGGATAAAAAGTTTTTTGACTTATTAATTTGATTTTGATACAGACTTAAGGAATGCTACTGAACTGTATTGGCGTCGTACTATTGTTATTTGTTCAACTTTTTCCTTTATAATTAATTAACTCAAAACTTTGCTATGGCAAGGTTGTGCAATTGAGGAATAGTTGGGTAGAAAAATGGTTGCAGCCTGGGAAAAAACGGGATAATTCAACCAGCAACGCTGAATAAACCAACTGTTGAAGTTTGTATTGAATGGTAATGATTTTTGTACCTTGCAGCACTTTCAAATTACGATTGTTTGGACTAAAAGTGATTAGTACGAGTCAACTGAATGTATCGATGAATCGCAGGTTTTAAAATGTTGCCCATTGATAAAATGTACAAAAGTGCGACGCCAATGAAGCAACATATTTGATGAACTGCCGGGTTCAAAAAAATTATTATAAATAAAATCATTCACTGCTTATGCCAGCAAGCAGATTAAATTATTTATGTCGAAAGAATTAAGAAAACAAGAGGCACTGGAATACCACGCAAAAGGAAGGCCAGGGAAAATTGAAGTGATACCGACCAAAGAGGCCAAGACGCAGCGTGACCTTTCATTGGCTTACTCACCCGGGGTTGCAGAGCCCTGCTTAGCAATTGCCGCTAATCCTGAAGATGCCTACAAATATACCGCCAAAGGAAACCTGGTAGGCGTTATCAGCAATGGAACAGCCGTATTGGGATTGGGCAATATTGGCCCTGAAGCCAGCAAGCCCGTGATGGAAGGCAAAGGTGTACTGTTTAAAATATTTGCAGACATTGATGTGTTTGACATTGAGATCAACGAAACAGACCCGGAAAAATTTGTGCAGATAGTAAAAGCGCTGGAACCCACTTTTGGAGGCATTAACCTGGAAGATATCAAGGCGCCGGAATGTTTTTACATAGAGCAGAAACTGAAAGCAGAATTGAATATCCCGGTGATGCATGATGACCAGCATGGCACTGCAATTATATCTGCTGCGGCTTTGCTGAATGCGCTGGAAGTACAGAAAAAGAAAATTGAAAAAGTACGCATTGTAGTGAATGGTGCAGGTGCTGCAGCCATGGCATGTATGAAATTGTATCAATCATTGGGTGCAAAGTTTGAAAATTTTACGGTGTTTGATAAACTCGGTATTTTATACAAAGGCAGGCCGGATGTTGAAGAACTGAAATTTAATTTTTGCGTAGCTGCAAAATACAAAGAGCAGAGCCTGGCAGATGCCATGAAGAATGCAGATGTCTTCATTGGCCTGAGTGCCGGCAATGTGGTGAGTCCTGAAATGGTGAAGAGCATGGCGAAAAACCCGATCGTATTTGCCATGGCAAACCCTGACCCGGAAATTACTTATGAAGCGGCTACTGCTGCCCGTAAGGATGTGATAATGGCAACCGGCAGGAGCGATTATCCTAACCAGGTAAACAATGTACTGGGCTTTCCTTATATTTTTCGTGGTGCCTTAGACGTTAGGGCCACCGGAATCAATGAAGCCATGAAACTGGCGGCAGTAAAAGCATTGGCAGCGCTGACAAGAGAACCCGTACCCGATATTGTAAACCTTGCCTACAATGAAAAAACGATTGCCTTTGGCCCCAACTATATTATTCCCAAACCACTCGATCCCCGCTTACTGGCAACAGTGGCGCCGGCGGTGGCAAAAGCTGCTATGGAAAGTGGTGTAGCCAAATACCCGATCACTGATTGGGAAGGTTATGAACATTCGTTGAACAAACGCCTTGGCCTCGATAACCAGTTGAGCAGGGTAATCGGCAATATGGCGAGGAAAGAACCCAAACGGGTAGTATTTGCCGATGCAGAGAACATAAGGATTCTAAAAGTAGCCCAGTTAACGCAGGAAGAAGGCGTGGGATACCCGATACTGTTAGGCGATGTAAATACCATTAAAAGAATGGCGCTGGAAAACAGCATCGACCTGCAGGATATGCCCATCATTAATCCAAAGGATGATGAATATGCCGGTGTTAGAAAAGTGTATGGCGACCTGTTTTATGAAAAGCGCCAGCGGCGTGGAGTAAACAAACATGAGAGTTGCAAACTGATGAAGGAGCGTAATTATTTTGGCTGCATGATGGTTGAAACAGGTGAAGCAGATTGTATGATCAGCGGGCTTACCAGGAATTACCCGGACACCATCAGGCCGGCATTGGAAACTATTGGTACAGAAGCGAACGTAAAAAAGATTGCCGGTATGTACATCATGCTTACCAAGCGTGGGCCATTGTTTTTGGCAGACACTACCATCAACTTTAATCCTACTGCAGAAGAACTGGCCGAGATCACTTTACTGGTAGCGAAGGAAGTAAAGCAATTCAATATTGTACCGCACATAGCCATGCTCTCCTACTCCAACTTTGGCAGCAGCGATGGTGAAGAAGCAAAACTGGTTAGACAGGCAAGGGTATTGGTAAAAGCCAAAGACCCGGAACTGATCTGTGATGGTGAGGTGCAGGGAATTCTAGCATTCAACAAAGAGATTCTGCGTGACAATTATCCTTTCACAGAATTGCTGAATGGGCAAACCAATACGTTGATATTCCCTAACCTTGCGGCTGGCAACATTGCCTATAATTTGCTGCAGGAAGTTGGCGGTGCTGATACCATTGGTCCGGTTTTATTGGGATTAAAAAAACCAGTGCATGTATTGCAGTTGGGAAGTTCTATCCGTTCGATCTTCAACATGGTATTGATATCAGTAGTGGATGCACAGATGAAATGCCAGACCTGTACAGCAGGAGCGATCAATACCGGCAAATGGACAGGCTTTAAAAAAACCTCGTATGACATGTAATGGAGGCAGCTTATAACGACCATATCAGTAAAAAGAAAATCCCGTATGCGGTTAGCAAGCCGTTTACAAAATACCTGCGCCGGTATGGGAGGGAGATTTCTTTGCCCATTTCGTATAACAGTTTAAAGCATTTTGATTTTGGGATACCCGTTCTCGATAGTAAGGGTAAAGACACTTACTGGGAAACGGTTTTTTATAACCCCGTGATGCTGGATGAAATTCATGCAGCATTAAAAAGGGTTTACTCTTTACTAAAATCCAGTGGCAATACACAGGCAGAAGAACATTTGTACATTGAACGCATAGACTATTGCCTGTTTGGAAACTCAAAGCCTTTCCGTATCAAGATCGTCAACAACTATAACGAAGTGTACGATTATTTTTACATTAAAGTAGCCGATTCTTCCAGGATATTCGGGATGGAACTGGAGCACTTGTTATCGCCGTACTGGATCAATTTTTTGGTAGATGAAAACACGCTGGCAGAAGAACATATTTCCGGTATTCCCGGGGATATGTTTGTGAAGGAATACATCAACCGGCCGGAATTCAATGTAAAAAAGATCGCTAAAGAATTTGTAAAGTTCAACGAACGCTGTTTCATTCGTTTGTTGGGCGATATGCGGAGTTACAATTTTGTATTTGACATCACGCAAGATTTTGATGACATCCAGTTCCGCATTCGTGCCATTGATTTTGACCAGCAGAGTTATGAAGGCAATAAAAACATTTACCTGCCCCAGTTTTTTAAAGAGAACAATATTTTTGTTCAACTGGTGCAGCAGCATTTGCACCCGGATGTAATTAAGCAATACCAGCAGGAAGAACGGTCACAGATCATTCGCCGTATAAAAGCCCAACGGCAGCGGCTGCGTGATTTACGGGTTGCTGCGGCTGATGAAGAATTATCTACTCCTGCCAAAATAAAACAACTTGCTTCGGAATTGGCAAGGTATCACCACAACGGGGAAGCCTTTGCCAAATGCAGTACCATGCCGCAGGTGATGTACCAGCATTTGAAGGAGTTGTTGAAAGGGGATAAGAAGATTATTTGATTTTTTTTAATTTTTATCAAATGTTGCTATAACTGTCACTTCCAAACTTAATAAGCATAAATTATATTTTTTCTAAAATTCGAATTATTTAAGTACGGAAAATTATTTATAATAGCACATCTCTTTTAAAATATTTGTTTCGCCTGCCCAGCCGGCAGGCTGCGTAATTGGAATCCCGCCTTAAAAGCGGGACTGCTTTTACTTCTTTAAAAAATTTGCTCCGCATTTTTTAATCCTGCCTTCGGCATGACCGAAGTAAAAGAGGCAGCTAAACCAGTTACTGGTGGAAACTAAAATACAGATTATAACATGCAGGGTACTTTGCCAATATTTTGAAATAGATTCAATCCATAAAATCCCATTCAATCTAACAAATCTCCGTTCAGACAATTTTTACAATTTAATTTTCAATCCTCCATTCACAACAAAGCCTTCGGTATGGTTCCAGATATCATCAAAGGTTGGATTACTGTTGGGCGGGTTTACTACCCTTTTGTACTTGCTTTGTCGTTGATCAGTAAAGTTTTCAAAGTTGATGAATACCGAAATCTTATTGAACGTTTTCTGCGCCATGAAACCAAACTCCCAAAAAGATACCGTGCGGTTGCCGTTGGTTAAATATTGCCTGTCGGTGAAATATCCTTCCAGCCCTACTTTAAAATTATCTTCCTTTTCATACATCAATGTCAGGTTAAGTTTACTCTTTGGCAGCAGTGTTAAAAACTGATTGCTTGTTCTGTAAGTTGCTCTGGCATCTGTGAAAGTGTAGCCCACAAAGAGTTTCAGGTCATCTTTAAAAATAAATTTAAGGTTTGTTTCAAACCCTTTTGATAATACCGGTTTATCGGCATTGGTAAAAAACAAGTCGCCGGCTGTATTTTGTTGCAGTACCAATGGCTTGCTGATGGATGTTAAAAAAAACAGTTGATTAACGCTGAAAGAAAGATCGCTGCCAATGCTGGTGCGGTAATTAACATCAGCAGTCCCGCCGATACTTTTTTCCGCTGTTACGTTATTCAACGCCACCACATTTCTATATTGTAGTGCTTCTGTTTCTTCTGTAAAAATAGTCGGGACTTTGTAACCCAAACCGCCGCCGATCCTTGAACTAAGTTTGTTGGATAGTTTAAACAAGGCAGATACCCTTGGTAAAATAAAAGTTTGATTCCTGCTGAAGTTGACATTTTTGTATTGCACATTATCAATGCGGATACCGTTCTCCATTTTAATATTATCCGAAATATCCCAGGTATCCTGCACATACAAACCACTGGTAAACGAAGTGGTATTTTGATTGATCGTTGGCAAATTTTCTTGTTGCTTAAAATGATCATACACTACATTTAACCCTGTAATGATGGTATGTTTGGGTTGATTGACAACATAACTGATATCGGTAAAACTATTGGTATTGAGGCCGGCAAAACTAAAGCCAGGCACCATGATCTTGCGGTCGAAAAAACTGAGGCTTTGTTTTAATTTCAGGCTATTCTTGTTCGGCATTTTTTTGTCGATCTCCAGCGTGGTCGTATTTCGGATGGTGTTGTTATTTTCAAAATAGACATTGCTGCTATTGGCATTACCCTTTATTACTTCTATATCGCCCCCTTTAAAATTACCCTTTGAATAACTGTTGCCCAGCATGATGGTCATTGTTTCATTTGGATAATAAAACAATCTTGGATTGATGGTAAAATTATTACTCTCCGGCACTTCAGAAAACTGGTCTTTGTCAACATCATAAGCTTTTGAAAAATTGGCAGTACCCAATATGGCATAACCGAATTTGCCGGTGCGTTTTGAAACATAACCACCAATATTCGTCTGACCAATATTGGATTGGTTTAGAATAAAATCACCCTGCAATTCTTCTTTCGGTGTCTTGCTGATAAAATTCACCACACCTGCAATAGCGCCACCTCCGTACAATGTAGAGGCTGGGCCCTTGATCACCTCTACCTGTTTTAAATCGAGCGGAGGAATTTCTAAAATGCTCAACCCATTGGCGAAGTTGCCAAAATTTGGGTAACCGTCTTTCAATAATTGGGTATAGCGGCCATCCAATCCCTGCACCCTGATACTTGCATTGCCTGTAGTGGCAGATGTTTGCTGTACCTGCAACCCCGTACTTTCATGCAGCAGCATGCTTACATTGGCCGGCCGCATATTGTTCTTTTCATCCAGCTCTTCACCATCAATTGTTTCAATTCTTGTAGGTGTATTTTTTATGGTCCGGCTGGTACGGGTACTTTGCACTACCACTGCCTCCAGGTCTTCTTTTGCTTCTTCCAGCAATACTTCAACAACATTTTTTGCAACAGGGAAAACGATGATGGTGTTTTGTGCCTCAAAGCCGGTGTAACTATAACTGACAGCTTGTTTTCCATTGGGAATATTTGTAAATGCAGCCACCCCATTACTGTCAGTTAGCATTGCCATCTTATTATTGATAACTATACTAACGCCAGCTAATACCTCTTTTGATGCTGCATTTTTTACTATAATTGTAACGCTGTTTTGTGCCTGCAATAAAACAGTACTGCACAAAGCCATTACAAAAAAAATGACTTTTTTCATGTATCGATAAATTAAGTGAATAGAATAAACTCAGCAAGTAGTATTGCACCCTTGCTGTAATTAAATTGCTTCTATTAACTTATTCTGGGAGGCTGCCAAATGCTGTGGCAATGTAAAGAATTGAACTGCTGTTCTTCTGTGGGAAAAGACTGCTTTTTAGTAAACTCCGGCAATTGGTTGTATGCTATAACCGGTTTGATTGTATCAACAACGGAATGGCAACAGGCGCAACTGCAAAAGGGTGTACAGATATCTTCTTTGTTATTTTGCTTGCTGTCGT
>CAXTPJ010000094.1:0-8633 GCA_964245855.1 uncultured Ferruginibacter sp.
CTGCGCCGGCGAAAAAGCAGCAGGGTCATTGATTTTGAATTGATAGGCAGGTTTGATGAGGTCCCGTTCATCTGTCATAAAATAATCCAATGCACGGTGGGTTAAAAAATCAAACAGGGTAGGGCGGAGTTGCCTGGTGTTTTCCCCTTTTATTAAAATGGCATCATACCCATTTAAGTTAGTTTGTTGCAGCGTTGCTTCATTACTGAGTGATGACAGGTACAACTTAGCAATGGCAGCATGTAATTTAGCCAGGCTCCAGGTACTGATGTCATCGCTTTTTTCATCAACCAAAGTGGTACGGCCATAAAATTTGTAACGGTTGTTTTGCAGGTATTGCCAAAGCATTTCAGCCTGCATGCTTTGCAAAATGTTTTTCGCAGGAAGCTTTGCTTTTGCGATGAGTGTATCAATAAAGAACACATTGTTTTCATCACTGGCTTCCTGCAATATACTGCGGTACCTTACCTGGTAAATGCAGCTCTTGATCTGCTGTGCATCATTGTTTTCTTTCAACGCAATGTTGTATAGCGCTACCACTTCTTTTAAAGCTGATTTGGTTAGCCCTTTCTGCTCAAGGCTATCTATCTTTTTCCATTGTTTATCGTAACTTTTTTGGGCCATCATTACCAGGTGCACTGCCGTTAACAGGAAAACAAACAATGATATTTTTTTTAAGTTCATGATTAATTATTTAATACAACATTCAATTTTTTTAACTGCCGTGTTTTTAGAAAGGCGGTTTCAGATGTAATGATAAGGCAGTTTGCATAACAATTCAAACCAGTTTTTTCTTTAACTAAATTTTGGGTTAATGAAACAGAAAATTATTATGAAATACCAGCTTACAGGAGTTGTTTTACTAATGTTATTTTCATGTAATGTAGATTCCACTTATTGCGATCAGCAGCAACAGCAATAATTGTTGCAAAGCATCTTTTATTTTGCATGCCTGATAAATTATATTTGCTGCACAAAACTAAGCAGCATGAGCAACGAAGTCTATTCCATCCCGGTAAAGTACCGCAAAATGGAAAACCTGCACATTGTTTTCTGGTTATTTAAAGACATCAGTTGGTGCATGGTTTGGCGGCCGCTGGGTATTGCCATGATCTTTCCAACCTTGGCGATTGCCATTATTATTTCCATCCGTACCAGGCATTACATGAGCGAACTTTGCCATAACCTGGCGATGGTTGTTTGGATCGCTGCCAATTCCTACTGGATGATCAGCGAGTTTTTTCATTTTGACACCAATATTGTATATGGCGAATTTACCTTTAAGCACCTGGCGCTTATCCCTTTTTTTATCGGCGTATTGATCCTTGCCTTTTTTTATTTGTGGTGGAAGCCAAGGCATAGGGATGAAGCGGATACGATGTAAATTTATTTTTCAATAGCTATTCTTTTCAATTCGTTCCTGCCATAAAATATGGGAAAATACATCAATGATGCTTTTGCCGGGTTAAGGGTGAAAGTACCGCTGTACCTGGTTTCTAACTCAATTTCAAATTGATGCATGCCTTTTTTTAATGATTCTGAAAAGATTAATAACTTGTCTTTATAATACTCTTTGTACAATCTCCAGTCGCTGTTGTTTTTTGTTGCATAGGTACAACCAGCAGGTATTGGTATTTCTACTTGAACATAATCAGCATCTTTTAAAACATCTACCGATACAACCATTGTTATTTTTTCGCCGGATTTCAATTTTGAAACAGCGCTGTTGTTTTGCTGGAAAAAGGTATGAATGATAAATTTATCTTCTACCGGTTGCGGTTGTGTATTAAAAATTGCTGGTAGGCGGTAAGATAAACCATGCCTCCGCCATTTTTACTAAAACGGATATTTTTGATATTGCTTCCGGTTTGCAACCGGTATGGAAAACCAGTGATTGCAAAGGAAGTATCACCTGAAACTGATACCTGTGCAGGAGCCGTAAAATTATTTTGTTGCGACAATATTTTTGGTAAAATAGTATTTAAAATAGTTGCTGATTCAACGGTGTTTGCCCAATAGCCACTCCTTCTTTTTTCAAGAAAATATTGAATGATGTTGTTGCAAAGATTCGTGTAAGCCGGTTCGTTTTCCAATACTTTATAGGCAATGATGGTGGTGGCAATATCGTTACCGTACCAACTGTAGTTTTCATAACCCCAATGTACGCCGCCAAACATGGTGACAGTTTTTTTATCAACCAACCTTTTTAAATCCTGCTGGTAATTCATTTTTTGTTGCTGCTTGATACTTACCCATTGCCATTGTTGCTGCTGTGAAAGAGAATCGTAATTGATCTTGTTGATAAAACGGGCGTAGTCCATTTCATGTTTACCATTGCTCAATGTAAACAATGCAGATAATACTTCGCCACTTGTTTTTAAATAGGGTAATTGATTTTCGAGATATAAAAATCCATTCCTGATATTGGTTGCTACCAATGTATTTTCCCTGAATTGCAGCAGGGCGTTGATGATGTAATTGCTGATATAAAAATTGGTTTTACCATTTTCCCACCATGCCCAGCCGCCATCAAACAATTGTGCTTTCTGAATTTTTTGTAATAATTTGTCGAACTCGGTTTGATTGTAATAGGGCTTGTTTAACTGCTGTTTAATCTTTTGTTCGATTGCCAACCCGGTTAATTTAGAAGCAGTTTGTTCCATGCAGTAATATGGATATTTGCGCAAATGTTCCAGTTCATCCAGCATTACATCCAGCGTATTGTTTTGCGCATAAATATTCAGTTTACCGATACCGGGCGATGCTGTAAAAGAAACGGTAGTATCATTTTGCAGTATCCAGAATTCACCAGTAACTTCTGTTGTACCTTTTTTCAGGACAGGGATTTTTCTTTCTTCTCCATCTTTAAAACCGGTGCTGCTTTGTAACGAAAAACCTGCTTTTACTGTATCTGCTGCTGAATTGGTTAGCTGTACTGATTCAATTGCAGCATCATTTGGCAAAACAGTTCTTTCGCCAGATGCGATGATGTTTCCGCCGGATGTAAAAGTGGTTGTTAGTTTGTATGCATCATTGGTGTAATTTTTACTTTTACCAATTACCGCTACAGTATCGCCGGCTATTAAAAACTGCGGTAGACTTAGTTCTGCAATCAGTGGTTTGTATGCCTGTACAAGAGCAGATGCTTTACCAATCCTTCTTTTTTTATCCATTCCTACCACATATGTTTTCCATCCGGTTATGTTATCAGGATAATTTACTTCAATAGTGGCATGGCCATTTTTATCGGTAAAAAAGTTAGGCTGCCATAAGGCGTAATCTTTAAATATTGTTCTTGTGGTTATGGTTTTAGTTGTGATAATGATAACGCCGTTTGCTGCCTTTGCTCCGTACAATGCAATGGCTGATGCATCCTTTATTATAGCTACTTCCTTAACAGAACCTTCAGTAAAACTTTTTGGTAACCCATCATATACAATGCCGTCAATTACATACAGCGGTGGGCTGTCGTTATCAATGCTGTTTAATCCTCTTATTCTCAAATTTAAACCAGCAGTTACTGCTGTATTTGTAACACTGAGGCCTGAAACTTTGCCTTGCAGGCTGTTACTCAATTCCATGTTTTCTCCTCTTATTGTAATACTTCCTGTTAAATCTTTTTTACGTGCCGTACCATAACCAACCACCACAACTTCATCCAATCTTTGCAAACTAACATTTAATTGAACCTTTATTTTTGTGGTTTCATTCGCTGATACCGTAAAGTCAACTTCCTGGAGTTGATAGTCTACACTTGCCATAACCAATGTATAACGGCCCGGTCTAAGATTGGTAAGGGAGAAGTTTCCATCCGCATCTGTAGCCGTTCCCAGCCTGTAGCCCTTGATGGTTACCGTAACACCAGCAATAGCAAGTTTACCTTTGCGGTCAATGACAGATCCTTTTACAATACCGGCATTTGTAAGTGTGCGCAATCTTTCATCTGGTGCGGTATATATTTTTTCGGGTTCCGGTTTTCGTTGCTCAATTACCGGTAAAACCGGTTTGTTTTCTTCCGTCAATATTTTACTCAACAGTTCATTGTATTTAGAGTAAATTATTGAATCTGTATTAATGCAATTAGTGCCATTGGGTGAAATCATGCATTGCGCAACCTGGCCGATATATTGGCCTTTGGTTACCAGTAATAAAGTGTAATTACCCGGAGCTATATTTTTAATGATTGATTTGTATTGACTTGGTAATATCAGTCTTTTATTCAGCGTATCCAATGGCTCAAGCACATAATATAAGAAGCTTGTGTCAGGATGTTTTGTAAATTGAAGTGCTCCTTTTCCTTGAAATGAAGCGGCATATTCATAATGTTCATATTCATTTTTCAGTTTAAAATAAATGGGTGGTTGAACAGGCGAATAAATAACTTCCGGTGTTGACAATATGGTGTCGCCATACTGCAGGGGAGTGTTATAAAAAATAGGTAAATAATTTTTTACATTTCTCTTTGGAAAGAGTACACTTTTTTCCAGCCGTACTACTTGTTTTGATGGGTCATACTTATATCCCGGTTCAAATGTAAAATCAATATCAAAATTTCCCGGACTGAAAAAAGTCATCTCACTTTTTTTAAATGGGCCTGCAGTGTGTTGACCATAATTCCCATTTAACTTTATCAGCCTGTCTTGTTGCAATAGATATGCATTGTTGTTAGCAGGTTTATCAGAGCGCATTTGCCAAATGGATTCTTCCAGTAGATTCATTTCTTCATTAGACCAGGTGTTTGTTACGGGAGTTACAATGGAGTGTGCAGGTAAATCATCCAGGTCGAAACTGATATCATGCTTATAGTAAGGCTGTAAATAGATACTGTCTATTTCAATAAACTTGTCCCTGAGCCTGATACCGATTTGTGTATTGCCCGGATATACCTGGAAGGCATACTTCATTTTGTCTGTAACGCCATTATAGTAAGCCAGCTCCCGGTTGAGGTACAATAAATAAATTTGTTGGGGAACGCCTTGCCGCACAATGTTTACAGCTATTTGCGGTGTGAAATTACTGATTGGTGTAACTGCATCATAATAGTTTTCTCCGGGAAATAACAAACGATAATATTCCATGCTGTCCAAATGAAATTTGTTGATCCAGCGTTTGTTGCGGCCTAATAAATATTGTTTGGTAACAGAAAAGTTATCTTCCTCATTTTGATAGCCTTTGCGTATTAAAGACCTCCTGGTTTTGTATTTCGCCAGGTAAGGAGGTTCAGGTATCCTGATATCTTTGTTGAACTGGCTATTGTAACTTACTGCGGTAAGGTTTACATTGGCGGCGGGTTGACCTTTGTAATCTTTTACATCAATTTCAATTGAATCTTTTTGGCCGGGATATACCGATGTGTTGCTGCCTATTTTAATATCCAATAATTTGTATAACAAACCAAGGCTTTGTTCATCCTGTTGCTCTTTACCTGCCCAAATGTACTGCCAACGCACTTTATAAGCCCGGTGTTCATGTTTCATTTTTGTTCGCCATTCAATAAAGGTGCCTGTCTGTTTATCGGTAGCAACAACTTTATTACCATTAAAAACGGTAAAATAAACGGGTATTTGATAAGGGTTTCGCAATGCAAATCCTAAAATATCCTGCTTGCTGATACGTGAAAAAGCAAGCCGATAATTTTCCTGTACCTCAAAATATTTCTCTAATGAAACCTTATTGTCTTTATCAGTAATGTAGAAGGTATAATCTTTGGCAACAGGGTCAATTTTAATAGTGGCAGGAAAATGAATTGGTTTACCCGGTTCTTCATTCCAGTAAAAACTTGCTGGCGATTCTTTTTCTTCGCCATTTTCTATGTAAGCGATTTTTAAAGAATCACCCTGTTGAGTAATGGAAATTTCACGGCTTAGATATTTGTAATCTATTGTTTCATACTCGTCATGTAATTCATTGTTACTGTTTTTAAAAATCAATTTTGCTGTAATCGTAATATCTGCCCTGGGCAATTCATTTGCCGGTATGATAAAGGTTGTATTACCGGATGATAATGCTGTTTCTTTGCTGTAAACAGTATCCTGCACAAATATGGTATCCCGGTAGAAATGATTAATGCTTTTTGTTAGCAATACCAACGTTACCCTGCCACCCATAACATTCAGTCCATTGGCATCTTTTGCAGTGGCAGTAAAGCGAAGGCTGTCATTTTTAAAATAAATTTCTTTGCTACTGCTAAATTGATAAGTACCAATTTCATCCAATAAATAATCCTCCGTTTTAAAACTATTCTGGATTATCTCTTTCTGTTTGCGGGTTTTAAAAATCAGCCTGCAGGTAACATCCATAGGTATTGTATCAGCTAATAAAAATTGCCCGGTGTAGGCGCCGGGTGTAACCGGCGATAATGAATGCAGCAATTGATCGTAATTTTCACCATTGTGATAATAAGCCAAATGCACTTCCAGGTCTTTGTTGTATTGTTTTCCTTTTTTGTTAACTATATAACCTTTGTATTTTACTGTATCCAGCGGTTTATATTTTGGCTGATTAAAAATGATGTATCCCTGTGCGCCTATACGGCGATTGGTGAATGTATGGGCAAACAATTTTTTAATTTTAAAAGGCAGCCAGCTTATCCATTGATAAATTTTTGTGGAGCGATAATTTTGCCAGCGTTGTTTCCACAATGGTTGTACCTGGTACTCATCCTTTTCTTCCAGTGTTAAATAAAGGGTGTCGTTGGGCGTATATACTTTTACAAAAGCTTCTGCCAATTTCTTTTTGCGTATCCAAGATGTATTGGAACTGTCGTTTAAAACCGCTTCTTTGTTATTTACAAATACCCTAGCGTTTGTTATAAATTCACCTTGTTTGTTCCGTATATCGAGTTGCAAACGGTGTTTGTTATTAATATTCAGAACCATCAAATTGCTGACGCATAAAAAGGTTGCTTTAATTGTATTGTCTACAGCCGATAGCAATATGTAGTTGCCTGTTGGTAGTAGTTCTTCCTTTACCGAATCAGTCTGAAAAGTCATTGCAGCCTCCCGGTCTAGGAATCGGCTGATGGGTATAGAATCCCATTCAAAAAATTGCTCTGCTTCTGCAACTGTTATTTTGTAGGCAAACGTTTGCCAGCTTTTTTGCCTAAACTTGGTGGATTGTTTTTGAGCAAAACTAATAAATGGAAATAAAATAATCAGCAGCAGGCAATGGTATTTGCTCATAAGTTAGTATTGTGCCGGGTAGATGAATTATCTGTACCAATTACACAAATGCCTGGATATTTATGGTGGTTTTAAAATCGTACAATGCCATTCTTTACTGCATACATCACCAGGCCAACCCTTGTTTTGATATTGAGTTTATCAAACAATCCGTCCCGGTAACTATCGATGGTTCGGGGGCTTACAAACATTTTATCTGCAATTTCTTTGTAGGTTAATTCGCTGCAGGCCTGTTTTAAAAATTCCATTTCCCGGTCGTTTAATTCAACCAGGTTTTTCATGTTGCTGCCATCTTCACCCATGCTGTTGATGGCGTGAATGAGTTTGCCGCTGATGAGATCGGAATAATGAAAACCTTTGTTGAGTACGGAATCGATGGCAGATTGTAATTCTTTAGGGTCGCAATCTTTGAGGATGTACCCTTTGGCACCACACTTGAGCATACGGATGATGGAACTTTCGTTATCGTACATACTCAGCGCCAGTACTTTTACAGAAGGATGGTGTTGCCGGATCCATTGGGCGGTATCATAACCATCCATTTCGGGCATATTGATATCGAGGAGGAGGAGGTCGGGACAATTGGCTGCTGTAATTTTCTTGATGAGGTCTTTGCCATTGTCTGCTTCAAATAACACATTGTAACCAAGGTTTTTTACCAGGCTGGCCAGTCCGTTTCGCAATAAGATATGATCATCTGTCAATACAACATTTGCCATACAGAGGTATAGGTTTAAGTGGGGGTAATTGCTAATTCAACCGTGATGGTAGTTCCATTTCCGGGGGTTGAATATATAAAAAATTTCCCACCTATCAATGTCGCCCTGTTCTGCATGTTTTTTAAACCGATGCCTGTTTCGGCAGAATCCAATGCAGACGTATTAAAACCATTTCCATCATCTGTAATAGTTAACTGAAATATAACCTGCCCGTAGCTTAGTTTAACGGCCATATATTTCGCCTTAGAATGCTTCAAAGCATTGTTCAACGACTCCTGAAAAATCCGGAAAAGCACCATTTCTTTTTGGGGGTCCAGTTTGTATTTGGCGCCGGAAACATCGACGCTGGTTTCAAATTGTTTACTGTTTTGTATAATCCGAAGTTCGTTTTCGATGGCCTGCTGCAGCCCGATCTCCGAAATTTTTTCGCCGTTCATGCTGCGGCTGAGGTCCCGCAGATCGGTAATGGCCTTGCTTACCAGTTGTTTGGTATCATCTACTTTAGTTTGCATTTCTGCATCAATCGTATTAGGAAAGGTATTGAGGTTGAGTTTGGCGAGGCTGAGTATCTGGCCTACGTTATCATGAATTTCTTCGGAAACTGTTTTGAGGGTTTGTTCCTGGATTTCGAGTTGGGTTTGGAGGAGGGCGGCTTGAAACTGGGATTGCATCAATTTTTTTTCATTTGAATGCTGTTGTCTCTTTCTTTTATAAATCAAAATGAAGCTGATTA
>CAXTPJ010000095.1:0-8592 GCA_964245855.1 uncultured Ferruginibacter sp.
TAACCTGTTGTACACCTATAACTGGACCACCGAACGGCTCAAGCACATATTTGATAAAGAAGATTTAACCATGCAGCAGTTCAACATCCTCCGTATTTTGCGGGGCAGCGAAGTGCCACTTTCAACGCTGCAGATAAGGGAACGCATGCTGGATAAAATGAGCGATACCAGCCGCATTGTTGACCGCCTGGTACTGAAAGGGTTGACAAAAAAAACAACCTGCAAAAAAGATAAGCGCCTGGTGGATGTTACCATTACAGAAAAAGGACAAAAAATATTACAGCAGCTTGATCAGTATGAACCTGATATGCAGGCCATCATGCAGTCGCTTACAGAAGAAGAGGCGCAACTCTTCAACCAATTGTTAGATAAGATCCGCCAATCAAACTGATCCAATCAATGAAAATATTCAACCGCCTGCTCACCGCAACAGGCTTCTCTATTTTTTTACTCGTTTTCTCTAACAAAACTGTAGCCCAGGCAAAGCCTGAATTCAGGGGCGTTTGGGTGGCCACAGTTGATAACATCGACTGGCCAACGCAGGGAAATTACGATACCGAACTACAAAAAGCAGAATTTATCAAAGTGCTGGATATGCACCAGCGAAATGGCATGAATGCAATGATTGTCCAGATCCGCCCCTGCACCGATGCATTTTACCCTTCGCCCTACGAACCCTGGAGCCAGTGGCTTACCGGCATCCAGGGCCAGCCGCCTTCGCCTTATTACGATCCACTGCAATTCATGATTGAAGAAACACACAAACGCAACATGGTTTTTCATGCGTGGATGAACCCTTACCGGGCAGAGTTTACCATCGGCAGAACGGTGTTATCACCTACGCATATCACCCGGCTGCATCCCGAATGGTTTTTAACTTATGGCGATAAAAGATATTTCGATCCGGGAAATAAAGACGTACAGAAATATGTAACGGCCATTGTAAAAGATGTGGTGAGCCGCTATGCGGTGGATGCCATTCATTTTGATGATTATTTTTATCCTTACCCAATCGAAGGCAGGCAATTTCCGGATGAAGCCAGTTTCAGGTTGAATGGCAATGGACTCAGCAGGAACGACTGGCGGCGGAGCAATACCGATTCGATTATTGCTATGCTGCACCAGGTGATCAAATCAGAAAATAAAAAATGCCTGTTTGGCATCAGTCCTTTTGGTGTGTGGCGCAATGAAGACCGGGACCCGATCAACGGCAGCAAAACAAACGGCGCCTTATCTAATTATGATGATATTTATGCTGACATTTTATTGTGGTTAAAAAATGGCTGGATCGATTATGTAGCCCCGCAATTGTATTGGGAATTCGGCCACCGAAGGGCACCTTATGAAGTGCTGCTCAATTGGTGGAGCAAACATACTTACGGTAAACATTTGTACATCGGGCTGGGCATTTACCGGGCCAACAGCAGCGCCGCCTGGCATGATCATAAACAAATTCCAAGACAGATAGAAGCACTCCGCAACACGCCCAATGTGCAGGGCATGGCATTTTTTAGCAGCAAAACTTTTGAGAACAATCCTAATGGCTGGAGTGATAGCCTGCGGCTGAATTATTTTAAAGAAGCGGCGCCGGTGCCCGTAATTGAGTAAAGATAAATATGGACTCAAAAGTAGTACTGATCATACCATAACCATTTTTAAAAAACGCTCTCCATCTTCAAGCACTTGCCTTGCACCCCTTCAGGGGATGGGGTTTCTAATCGCTTACATTCTTCCACACTTCCCAGCCTGAAACGGAATGGAATTTTTGTTATTTTATCCAACTTTATTTCCTGCTTGCAGAAAAAACCTAACTGGCTGGCGTAAAAATTTGGGGATAAAAATGGCTGAGAATGATTGGTAGCAGCGGGTATTTTATAAAATCTCAAATCCTTTACTGGACTGAATATGGTAGCCTTTTGCGGTGTTTGAATTGATAGCTTTGTATAGCTAATTTGCTGAGCAACGGAAATGCTGCTCACAAAAATCATGCAAAAAAATAAAATTTTATGTTTTTTATTCACTTTCAAAACGTCATTGTATGTAAATTTACGTTTTTACAGACTATGCAGTTTGTTTGTTCGTTATTAAAATGGAGTTCATTTATTGCGGACAAACAAATGATTAAAACAGAATACAAACCTTAATAATAACTAATAATTATCCCCTAAAGGGAGAAGGTAAGATACTATGAGTTTAAGTCAGGGACTATACCAGCGGCAGTTACAAAAACTATCCCCACAACAGATACAACTGATGAAGTTGTTGCAGGTACCTACCGCACAACTGGAAGAGCGTATCAAAGAAGAACTGGAAGAAAATCCGGCGCTGGAAACCGGCGATGAAGAAGAAGCGGAAGAATTTGAAAATGACAATACGGATGAGTTTGAAGAAGAAAAAGATGAATTTGAACTGGACGGAAGTGAAGATGAATACGATAATATAGACATCAGCGATTATGTGCAGGATGGAGATGATGACATTGCTGATTATAAAATGAAGGATGATAATTATCCTGAAGCAGACGATAACAAAACGATTCCGCATAAAGTAGAAACCGGTTTTAATGAATTGATGCTGGAACAGTTGGGCCAGTTGAACTTGAGCGAACACCAGCAGAAAGTAGCCGAACAGATCATTGGTAATTTGGATGATGATGGTTACCTCCGCAGGGATATCGGTGCTATTGTAGATGACCTTGCTTTTCGCCAGAATATTCAAACCACCGAAGAAGAAATAGAAAAACTGGTTGCACAAATACAGCAGTTTGATCCTCCCGGCGTATGTGCCAGGAACCTGCAGGAGTGCCTGTTGATACAGTTGGAAAAAAGATTACGGGAAGGGGATGATGTGGAAATGTCCATTAAAGTATTGGAAAAGTATTTCGATGAGTTTACCAAGAAGCATTACGAAAAAATTCAGCGTGGGTTAAACATCAACGACGAACAGTTAAGGGAGATCATCAACCAGATCATCAAATTAAATCCTAAACCGGGCGGCAATATTGGCGAACCAAGTAAAGGAGAAGGCTATGTAATTCCTGATTTTTTTATTATTAACAACGCCGGCAAATTAGAGCTTACATTAAATAGCCGCAACGCTCCCGATCTGCGCATCAGCGAAGGTTACAGGGATATGCTGAAAGATTACGACCGAGGCAGCAAGAAAGATAAACGCCAGAAAGAAGCAGTACTTTTCATTAAGCAAAAAATAGATTCTGCCAAATGGTTTATTGATGCCATCAAGCAACGCCAGCATACTTTGTTGAGCACCATGGATGCCATCATGAATTATCAATACGATTTCTTTTTAACCGGCGATGATACTGAAATGCGGCCGATGATCTTAAAAGACATTGCTGAAAAAACCAATCTCGATATTAGTACGGTTAGCCGTGTGGCCAACAGTAAGTTTGTGCAAACGGAGTTTGGTACCTACCGCCTAAAATTTTTCTTTAGTGAAAGTTTGCAGACAGACAGCGGCGAAGAAGTAAGTACAAGGGAAGTAAAAAAAATATTGAGCGACCTTATTGGAGAAGAGAGCAAAAAGAACCCGCTGAGCGATGAACGGTTAACCGAATTGCTGCAGGAAAAAGGATACAATATTGCCCGCAGAACGGTAGCCAAATACCGGGAACAACTGAATGTGCCGGTGGCAAGGTTAAGAAAAGAATTATAGCCCCCGGTCCACAGCAATGATTAAACGTTGTTGACTGCAACGTTAAAAAATAATCAAAGCTTTGTTGCAAATAACAAAATCTCCTCATTTCAAATTCGCTTTATACGCATAAAAAAGAAGGACGAAAGTCCTTCTTTTTTATTAAAAAATTTTTAGTTCATCACCAGCCGAGTATCCAGGCAAAAATGAGTGGCGCTACAATGGTGGCATCACTTTCTACAATGAACTTCGGCGTATGTACATCTAGTTTACCCCAGGTGATTTTTTCGTTTGGTACAGCGCCGCTGTAGCTTCCGTAAGAAGTGGTGCTGTCGCTGATCTGGCAGAAATAACTCCAGAAAGGTACGTCGTGCCATTCTAAATCCTGGTACATCATCGGCACTACGCAAATAGGAAAATCGCCTGCAATACCACCACCGATCTGGAAAAAACCAACGCCTTTTCCGGCTGAATTATTCCGGTACCAATCTGCTAACCAAACCATGTATTCAATACCACTTTTCATAGTGGTCGCTTTCATTTCATTCTTAATTACATAGCTGGCGAAAATGTTGCCCATGGTACTGTCTTCCCAACCCGGTACTACAATAGGAATATTTTTTTCCGCTGCAGCCAGCATCCAGCTATTCTTTGGGTCAATTTCGTAGTATTGTTCCAGCACGCCGCTCGACAGCATTTTGTACATGTATTCATGCGGAAAATATCTTTCACCGCTATCATCTGCCGCTTTCCATATTTTATGAATGTGCTGCTGCAACCTGCGGAAAGCCTCTTCTTCCGGTATGCAGGTGTCGGTTACCCGGTTGTAATGGTTTTCCAGTAAATCCCATTCTTCCTGCGGACTAAGGTCACGGTAGTTAGGTACTCTTTTATAATGGCTGTGTGCTACCAGGTTCATGATATCTTCTTCCAGGTTAGCACCGGTACAACTGATAATGGCTACTTTATCCTGGCGGATCATTTCTGCTAAACTCAATCCTAATTCAGCGGTACTCATGGCACCGGCTAAAGTGATCATCATTTTTCCACCTTCATCCAGGTGGGTTACATATCCTTTGGCTGCATCCATCAATGCCGCTGCATTAAAGTGGCGGTAGTGGTGCTCTATAAAATTTGAAACAGGCCCTTTGCTCATGGTATTTTTATTTAGGGGGCAAAAGTAATTTTTTTATCGCAGCGGTTTAAAGATTTTACGGAAAGATAATTTCTTGTATCAATGAAATTGTAGTTATAAAAAGTTTCATAATATTTTTTTATAGTATAAAACGATTGCTAATATTACAAAAAAAATATAAATGCTTACACATCCAGTCATGCTTGCGTATGAGCATACCGAAGAACATGATTTCCCTCTGATTCTCATTGTCGGAAGAGAACCCAATAGGCCAAATAAAAATGAAAATAGTGAGAGTATAAATTGTGTTAGGTCAATTCCTTTTACAGGTAAAGGAAAAAATCCTGATGGAAAAAAATTCAATAATAATAACTGCGCATTTTGGAATATCTCTTTTGGGCTATTAGCCTTTGCAAATGGATCATCAACCAATATAATTAAAAAGGATTTTATTGATAGGCGGGCTTGCCCAATAATTTTCACAGACGCATCTCCAATTGGCCTTCCCAATGAAAAAGCCAATAAATTTATTGAGAGAGAAAAAATCGGTAATCAGAAATTTAAAGAGCAAGTAGAAAAAATTTTTAATCAAAAAGAATTATTAAAAAGAGTACAACTCGTAATATTTTCTGGTCTTAGCCATCCTGTTTATAATTATTTTAAAACCGAATTTGAAGACCACAAAAAATCAAATGGCTATGATTTTACGATCAATAAAGATGTGCCATTCTTTTTTGGTAGTAATTCGCCTCTTATAAAAGAAAAAACAAAAGAGAACATTCAAATTTTTGAAGATGTTTACACGGCATTTATGAAAATACCAAAACTTCCAAAAGAATAAACGATTAAGTTTACTTTTTACCCGGCGGCTTTGTGCCGGCCTGGAAAAAAGGCAAATTCAAATAAGGCGGCAGTAGTGTACGGGCATTTCTTTTTTCTATTGCAGGTTTTTGATATTCTACATAATAGATCTTGAGTAAGATGAGGAAATAAGAAATGATGAGCGGGCCAAAGATCAGCCCGGTAATGCCAAATAATTTCAACCCGATGATAACACCCAGCACTGTTACAATCGGGTGAACGTCGGCCATTTTTTTGGCTAATAAAAAACGGATCACATTATCGCTGGTACCAATGATGAGCAACCCCCAGCCTGTTACAAAAAAAGACTGCCAGTTATGGCCGGTTGCCAACAGGTAAACGCTTGCCGGCACCCAAATCAAAGCTGTTCCCACAATGGGAATGATGGAAGAGAATCCGGTTAACACTGCCCAAAAACTGGCCTGTTGCAAACCAGCTATTTCATAGGCACACCAGGCCAACAGGCCATGCACCACAGCTATCAGCGGAACGCCTACAGCATTGCTGATGGTTTGCGCCACCAGTTCTTTGCCAAATATTTCAATCATTTTTCTTTTGAATGGCAGGTAAAAAACAATGGCAGCTTCCATGCGGTTAATTTTTACCAATAAAAAATAAAGGAAAAAATACATCATGGTGATGCTGCTGAAAAAATTAAGGCTTGTATTCAACACCGTTGATATCAGGCCGGTAGCAAATTGCTGAATTTTACTGTATGTATCGGGAGATAATAATTTAACGTGGAATTTTTCGCTCAAGGTGATGTCGAGTTGCTTGATTGGCTCAATCACTGTGGCAGGATTGGTGGCAATTAAAACTGCTTCCTGGTAAAGCATTCTCCCGACAAAAAATAGTGGTAAAAGGATAATAAAAAACGAAACCAATATTACCATTACAGCAGCAGAACTTTTTCCCCAGCGCCAGCGCTTGATCAGGAACTCCATCAATGGTTTGCTCAATACATAAAACATTACTGCTGCAAGAAAGGCGGTGAAAAATTCTTTCATGCTGTACAGCAAAAAGACAGCAAAAATGAGGATGAAGGTTAAAAAAAGATACCGGTTAAGTTTGTAGTTCTGGCTATTTTCCATTTTCTTTTGTTGGTTGTTGGGTGTAAGTTAGCAACTACCATCTCAAATTACAATCCATTTTTTGGGTGGAAAAAATCTACCCAACCATAAAATAAAAAAGCCGCTCAGGGAGCAAACTGCGTATTGCAGTTTACCCTTTTAGCGGCAAACTATTTGGCGCCGGTTTATGCCGGCTAATGCATTATAGTTTTACTTTACTTTCTACCTGCAGGTCGCCATTAACGGTGCCTTTCAGTTTCAGCAACTTTTTACCATTAGACATACTTACGTAATAACAGGTTTAGTTTTCGTAAGTGGTTTCCATAATGCCCGAAGCAATTTTGTACCCTGCATATTTTTCGTTCAGTGCAAGGGATAAGGCTAAAGGCAATTGCGCCGTTTCGATCTTTCTTGATGTAGCCACCAACTCGCCTTCTTCATTAAAGGCCGCTTCTGTTTTTACATTGTTGAAAGTGAAGGAGGCAAAATACACATCGTCTTTCTTTTGCCAATCCACTTCTTTTGCGGTAGCGAAATTTTTACTGAAAGACGATTTGATCTTTTCATTTACATCAGTGTTTCCGAATGCGAATAAACCGGTTGATAACAGCAGCACTGCGGCTGTCATCAGGATGGCAATTTTTTTCATAACTATACTTTTTGGGTTTGATAAAATACCGCTTCATGGCTGCGGCTTTGTAATACGCAAATGTATAGTGAGTAGTTACACGTTTTTAACACTGTGTGATGAAAAGAGCATGCAAATAAAAGTGGAGAACTAAACGGCAGATAAATTAAAATAAAATCAACTGGAAACCTTCACAGAACATAAGCCTGCACTGGATTTGAATACAGCTTTAAGAAAACATTAAATAAAGTATTGGATTTGTTAAAAAGTAAAAGCGGTTTAAACGGGAACGCTAATGAAGCGGATTGAAGCAGATTAGACGGATATGTATTCCATCAGGTTAAGAATCCATTTTCCGTACAATCCGTGTCATAGGCACTCCATCAAAGTAGAAACGCTGGTGAAAGCCGATTAAGCAGATAATACAATAGTATTTTATCAAATTTAAAAATCAGTTCTAATCAGCCCAATCAGTGTCATCAGCGTTCCATCAAAAAGAAACGCTGATACAAACAGTTTGAAGAAAACAAAAAAAAGATCAATCTCAAAAAATCTGCTTTGTCCGCAACAGCCCGTTTCACCAGCGTTTCCTTAAAAACCTACTTAACTGTACCCTTTATATTCAATTGTTTATTGATGGAAGCATCGCTAAACCTTACCGTAGCCGTTTTGGTGAAAGCTCCCAAAGCTGCTGCGTTGTAAGTAACTTTTACTTTAGATGATTTACCCGGCGCAATTGGCTCTTTGGTATAATCAGAAGCAGTGCAACCACAGGTGGTTTGTACATCTTCTACAACCAGGGGTTCGTTTCCTTCATTCTTAAAACTGAATTCTACTGTAACCGGTTTGCCTTGTGGAATTTCACCGAAGTCGTGGCTGTCTTTTACCCAAGATACTTTAACAATGGTATCAACGGTTTTAAAAGAAATTAATGTGAAGGAACAGATTGCGATGGCAATAAAAGCGATGGTTTTGATGTGTTTCATAATTGTGTTTTTTAATGGTAAAATGATGATTCCCCTGCTGCAGATAAGGGAGTGTAAAAGTAACCGGCTTATTCCGGGGAGGCTGTTAACCGGTTTCAAATCAATTGTAAATAATTTGTAAACAGCAGCAACAACCTTTGAATTGCAGTAACATTGTGCCGTGAAAATGACTAAAATAAAAGCCATTGTGGCTGCGGGTGCCATAGCATTTGTTGGCATTATTGCCATACAGATATACCTGCTGCGACAGGCATTTGA
>CAXTPJ010000096.1:0-8582 GCA_964245855.1 uncultured Ferruginibacter sp.
CTGATTAAATAATAATAATTAGTGCTTCAAATAACTCCAAGCAAACACGCCGCAGTTGCTGCCACCAATCTTTTTGCTTCACATCCGGAACTAATATCTACCCTGTTCTGCATTATATTCGTAAAATAATAATGCTACTTTAATGAAAAGAAAAATACTCTGCATTACCATTCTATCGATACTTTCTCTTTTTTCCATAGCTCAGGATGGCAACTGGGAAGTTTACATGGCGCAGTACGAAAAGGGAGTTGGTTCTACGGTCGTTGATTTCTCTTTAAAAGCAACTGCTCCAAGGGCAAATCTTCCTTTCGTGGTTATAACAGGCGTCGCTTTTAAAGATTGTAATACGGATGGCATGCCCACTAAAAAGGAATTTGAAACCTTGTATAAAATTGCTGATTCCGTGGGTATAATTATTAATAGCAAAGGCAGCAACACCATGGCCGGTACATTCACCTACCAATGCCAGCGGCTCGATTACTATTATGTTTCAGATACAAATGGTGTAAGACAATCATTGCAAGAAATGTACAAAAGGCATTTCGAAAACTATGAGCCCTACATTAACATGCGTATACATGAGCAGTGGGAAAGCTACCTCCAATTCTTATATCCTAATGAAGAAACATGGAGTTTATTCAAAATCAAAAAGTAATTGCAAAGCTTTTTGAAGCTGGCGACAAACTTGAAAAACCCCGGCAGGTAGATCACTGGATATATTTTAGCAGCGAAAAAGACAGGGAATGTTTTATAGGATATGCGGTGCAGAATAAATTTAAGATAGAAAGAAAAGAAAAGACTGGTAACAAAACAAACGATTTGAAATTGCAAATATCCAGAACAGATAAAGTGGATATGAAATCTATTACATCGATAACGATGTTGTTAAGAAAAGAAGCTGCCAAATGCAACGGTCATTATGATGGCTGGGAAACATTTGTAATAAAGCAATAAACACGCCATGGTTCAAATAAGGATGATGAATGTAATGATTTTTGTTATGGTTGCATTTATTGTAACCGCAACTGAAGGTTGTTCACCATCCGGTACGTCTGAAAACGTAGAACAGGATACACTGATCAGTAAAAGTAAAACAGCTAACAAGCAGGAACCTGTCAAAAAACTCTTAGGTACCTGGGTATCTAATTCAGCAAATCATTTTAAGATAATTGAAATAGCAGACAGTGCCAATGCAACTATTTATCGGTTTGAAAAGTGGACACCTTTATTTGATAACACAAAACAAAGACGGGCTTTTTATAAAGCTGATGGAAAGATTGATTCATGGAACGAATATTCAATGGCTATACAAGCTGGGAAGTTTCATTTTTATTACATGGTTAAACATGACACGTTACTTGAAATGGCGGAACCGGGTCCTGTTGATACGTTAGTAAGAGTTTATAATGATTCAACAATTGAAAAATAGGAAGCTGCTAACAGCCACTATACAATCACCCGGTAAAACCGAACCTTCATTCAACAGGGCTGTTTATTGAATTGATAAAAGTTCATTTGAAAAACTAAAGTTGAACGGAGCGTCGCCAATGCCGCTGCCATGAAAAACAACAGCTGGTAACAAAAAATAAATACCTCCATGGAAAATATTGTAAAAATTCTCGATATACAACCTGTAACGCATGATGTAAAGTATTTCAGGATTGAAAAGCCTGCAGGTTACCAGTTTATCCCGGGCCAGGCTACCGATGTATCAATCAATAAACCCGGACTGGAAAAAGAATTGCGGCCGTTTACCTTTACGGCTTTGTCCAATCAACCGTATTTGGAATTTACCATTAAACGATACGAAGCCCATCACGGGGTAACAGATAAATTGCACCAACTGCAACCCGGTGATGAGCTCATCATTCATGATGTTTGGGGAGCCACCGAATACAAAGGGCCGGGATATTTTATTGCAGGCGGCGCAGGCATTACGCCCTTTATTGCCATCCTGCGCCAGTTGAATATTGATAAAGCAACTGTCGGCAACACGCTTTTCTTTTCCAATAAAACTGCTGCGGATATTATTTATAAAGATGAATTGAAAAGCATTTTAGGACAAGAAGCCATTTTTGTATTGACCAAAGAGGCTTATCCCAACTATACCAAAGGCTATATTGATGAAGCATTTCTAAAAACACATATCAGCGATTTTACAAAGCATTTCTACATCTGTGGACCGGATAAAATGATGACAGACCTCGTTCAATTACTGGAAAAACTGGGGGCAAAAGCGGATAGGGTTGTGTTTGAGAAGTAATTTGTTATGGTCTATAGTCCATCGTCAATAGTTCATGGACGCAACGGCTTTTAAAAATATATAATCCTCTTTGTATTTAAAAAAATCCTTATCTTGTCGCCGATTCAAGACCAAAACTAATATTACCTTAATCATCCTTTTATGAAACGGCTTTTATCTGTACCATTGGTGCTATTACTAAGCACTCAAATCAGCCTGTGCCAAAGTGTTAACTGTCCTCCCAACATCGATTTTGAATCCGGAACACTTGATCACTGGGATTGCTTTACCGGTCATGTAGATGCAGTAGGCGGGGCAAATGTTATTTCGCTTCAGCCAAGTTCACCCACAGCTAACAGGCACGAAATAATGGATTCTGCCAATAACCAGTTAGACCCATACGGTAATTTTCCAACCGTATGCCCTTATGGCGGCCGTTATTCTGTTAAACTTGGTAACAACGATTTTGGCAAAGAAGCAGAAGGTATTTCCTACACTTTCCAGATACCACCGTTGGCAGACACTTTCAGCCTTACTTATTATTACGCCGTGGTATTTGAAGATCCCGGCCACACCGCTATTGAACAGCCACGTTTTTTTGTTACTGCTTATGATGTACTCACCGGCAGGGTGATCGACTGTGCGTCGTACAATTACATTTCCAATGGTTCTATACCCGGTTTTAAAGTATCCGATAACGGCTCACAGGTATTGTACAAAGAGTGGTCCCCTTCCTCCATCGATTTTTCGGGTCTCGCCGGCAGGATGGTGCGGCTTGAGTTTACTACAGCCGACTGCACCATCGGCGGGCACTTTGGCTATGCTTACTTAGATGTGGGCACCGGTTGCGGCGGGGTGATGGCGGTAGGCGCTTATTGCATTGAAACCAACAGCGTTACCCTCAACGCTCCTTATGGGTTTAAAGATTATACCTGGTACAATGCTACCTATGATACCATTGTTGCATCCACCCGTACGGTAAGCTTAACGCCGCCGCCCTCAATCAGCAGTGTGTTTCATGTTGATATGGTGCCTTATCCCGGGTATGGTTGCAGGGACACGGCCCATGCGCTGTTGACCGTATTGCCCGTGCCGGAACCACCGGTGGCAGACAGTATCATCTATTATTGTCAGTATGATTTTCCCAGTGAAATCAATGCTACCCCAATATCCGGTAATGAATTGATTTGGTACACCAGTGAATTTGGCGGCATCCCTTCTAACATCACGCCAAGGCCTACTACCTCCACGCGGGGGATAACAGATTACTGGGTTACACAAAAAAAATTTTTTGGGTGTGAAAGCCCCCGGAAAAAGATCAGGGTAAAAGTATCCCCAACGCCATCCGTATCTTTTACAGTGAACAGTCTGCGGCAATGCCAGGATGTTAACCGCTTTGTGATTAATAATACTACCACCAACATTGAGGATAGTACCATCTACGATTGGGATTTTGGCGATGGCCAAAAATTCACCGGCCGGGCGCCGGCACCACATGTATATGCCAATTATGGAAGCTTCACCATCAGCCTTTCTGTAAACAACAGCAGTTGCATCAAGTACTATTCTCAAACGATAACGGTGGTGCCAAAACCTGTTGCAGCATATAATTACCCACCAGTTATCTGTGAGTTTCAAACGCCTGTTCAATTCACCGATATATCCAGTGTACCCGGTGGCATCAGCAATATCAATACCTGGTGGTGGCAGATCAATGGCAATGTTTCTGCAGCACAAAACCCGGCATCGTTTACAAGGGTGGCTGGCCAGTTGCCGGTAAAATTAGTAGTTACCAGCACCGAAGGTTGCCGCTCCGATACCAACAGCATTGTCCATATTGTACATTATTCACCATTGCCTGCATTTAGTTTTGGGTCGCTGCTTTGTAATAATGAAGTCATCCGGTTTAAAGACCTTTCAAAGATGCCCGCCGGCGCCGGATCTGATGTAGTAAGCAAATGGGAGTGGTGGTACGATAATGTTTCTTCCTCCACTGTTCAAAACCCGGCCAACCTTTTTGCAGCCGGCATGCACCGCATTAAAATGGTTGCCGAAACTAACATGGGTTGTAAATACCGCTTTGCAGATAGTGGCATGCTCATTTATCCAAAACCCAACATCTCTTTAAATATCACCGACTCCTGTGTGTTCCGCCACATTGTTTACACGGCGGCACAAACCACACCGGTGGCGGTTGACAAGTGGTACTGGGATTTTGGAAAAGGGTTAACCGAGGGCGCCCCAAGCTTTACCAAACACTATGTCAACGAAGGGGATAATTCTTTTACCCTGCTGGCCAAAACGGTACACCAGTGTAAAGACACCATCATCCGGCCGTTCATGATTTACCGCAACCGCTCCAAAGCCTTGCGGGATACACTGGTGGCAAAAGATGAACCGCTGCAGTTGCTCACCGGCGCCGATAGCAACATGGATTGGTACAAATGGACACCGGCTACCGGGCTCAGCAAAACAGATATTAAAAACCCGGTTGCCATTTACGATCTTGATCAATGGTACGAACTCAATACCATGACCAAACAGGGTTGCGAAGGCTACAGCCGTGTATTGGTGCGGCGTTACAAAGGACCGGAACTGTGGGTGGCCAATGCATTTACGCCCAACAACGACGGCAATAACGATGTGCTGCATGTTTTACCGGTGGGCATACATTCGTTCAGCTATTTTAAAATTTACAACCGCCGTGGCCAGTTGATGTTTGAAACCACCAACTATTACAAAGGCTGGGATGGTAGTTTCAATGGTGCCAGGATGGATCCGGCAAACTATGTTTGGGTAGCAAGGGCAATCGATTACAAAGGCAATGTCATGATCCGAAAAGGCAATGTGCTGTTGTTGAGGTAACAAAAATTTGGGGCCATCAAGGCTGTTTGTTCTAAAATAGTTCATCGGGCTATCCATTGCAAATCCGGCACAGGCCTCCCACCAACCTTCACCGGGTTTTTCATTGCTATCCCGTGGCTGTTGGATGGTCGTCATTTTAACCGGCGTTTTTAATCGCAGTTGTAGAAACTTTTATTTCAATATTTAACCATAACTAACAATCTTTAAAAAGTACAAGTATGTCAACAAACCAAACAGCCGACCAGGAAACAGCAAACATGGTTTACAATAGGGCAGCAGACCTGATGATCAACCAAAAAATGAACGACTATGAAGTAAAGTAATCATTGATGGAACAGGGATTGGATGAAGAGAATGCCAACATCGTAGTAGATAATCTCCAAAACCAAATTCAGGCAGCAAAAAAAGAGCAGGCCAATAAAGATATGCTGTACGGCGCTTTGTGGTGTGTTGGTGGCATTGTACTAACCATGGCCCATATCGGTTTTATATTTTGGGGTGCTATAGTTTTTGGCGGCATCCAGTTTTTTAAAGGGTTGATGAACGCATCATAACAACTTGCGGTAAAATTTCAAACAAAAAACTTGCTGATATCCGGAGCTTAAAAACTCCGGATATTTTTATAACCCGCAATCATTGAGAAATAATCTTTTCAGTTTATAAATGATGCTTCCCATCCAATGAAACATTTTCCACCGTCCATTCAATCTGTTTCACAAAATCCTGCTGCCGAACGGGGCAATCTTTTTTAATGCAGATAGGGCAGGAGGTGGGCAGGCAACCATCGGAATGCACAAACAATTCCAGCGATTCACCGAATTCTTTTTTTACTAAAACAGATAAAGCATCCACCTCTTTGTGGGCTTCATTCACATTCAAATACCAGGGTACGGTAAGGTGACAATCAAGGTGCAATGTGCCGCCGTATTTAATGATGCGGAGGTTGTGCAGGTCCATCCAGTTGGGGTTGCGGTTGGCATTCAGCGTAGCCACTAATTTTTTTATCAGCGTTTCATCCGCTTCATCCATAATACCGGCAATGGAACTGCGCACTATTTTAAAACCGGTGTACATGATGATAAAGGCAAACAAAATTGCTACTGCACTGTCTATCCACCAAACCTTTGTAAAGTAGATCAGTGCCAGTCCGGCAATAATCCCAACAGTAGAATAGGTATCGGTTTGTAAATGTTTGCCACTGGAGATCAGCGCCGGGGAATTATTGTTTTTACCGGTACGGATACAAACAGCGCCGGCTATATAATTTATAACAGCAGTAATAGCCACGAGCAAAATACCGTAATCTAACTGGCTGATCGGTTTTGGATGTACCAGGCTGCTGATGGCTTCATATACAATCACAATTCCTGCTACCGTAATCAGCGTTCCTTCAACTGCTGCTGAAATAAATTCGGCCTTGCCATGCCCATAAGGGTGGTCAAAATCTTTTGGCTTGGCACTTACATACAAACTGTAAATCCCTATTAATCCTGCTACTACATTAACAGTACTTTCTAATGCATCGGTTAAAATGGCCACAGAACTGGTCAATAACCAGGCAACAATTTTGGCAACAAACAATACAATGCCAATAGCGGTAATTATTTTTTGAAGACGAAGGTTTTGTTGAGCAACTGCCAATGCAAAAAAATTTCGGCAAAGATAGACTGAAAGGGCAGCTTTCATTTGTTATGTGACCAACGGTTTTAAATCATTGTATATCACCAGTACCGGAAAATTAGGCAGGATTTATTTGTATGTTGGATTGATGTGCAGTAATTGTTTTATGCGCTAGATTTTGTTAGTTCATAATCGGGAGAAGTTTTTTTCTGCAGGCAACATAAATTATAAAAAAGGTATCCTGTAAAGTTTTCAGTTACATCAGTAATGTGATTAAAAATCCTTTACTTTATAGCCGCCTTATCTTTTACCCTGCTGACGCTACTGCTCCAATATCATTCCTGCTACTGTATACCAAACCATAAATATAACTGATGAAGAAAATTTTTACCTTCTTTTTAATCATTGGCTGCTCGCTGATGGCCAGGTCGCAAACTTATTCCTGGACTGGTAATGTACACATCGCTGATTATGTTACCGATACCATCCCGATCGTGGTAAACGATATGACGAATGCTATCGACAATAACTACGGTCTTGGCAGGGTGTGTTTCAATATCACCCATACTTACAAATCAGATTTAACCATCAGCCTGGTTGCACCGGACGGTACAACTGTGCTGCTGGTACAGGACATCGGCGGTTCTGCAGATAATTTTACGAACACCTGTATGGCAATGGACGGCATTCCTTTTTCCAACGGGCAGCCACCTTACACCGGGTTGTTTTTGCCATCCGGTGATATCAGTACTGTTAACAACAGTCAAAATCCCAACGGCACCTGGCGTTTATTGGTAAGGGATGTTGCTTCTCCGGATACCGGCGCCATCCGTTTTGCCAGCATCGAATTCATCAACAATCCACCTGTTGGACATGGCAACGGCGGAAGCAACCTTGGCCCTGCTGGTCCTTTTGTTTGTGCCACTTGTGTTTGTCCGGGCGGTGCAGCCGGGTGCGACCTGTTGCCGGATGTAACTGCTTCTGCAAAAGAAATACTGGACAACCATACGGAAGTACCCGGTGCATTATACATTGCCAACGCAACACCAAACATTGGTTACGGCCCTATTGAATTGTACGGAGTAGATTCCTGTTACTGTGGCGGAACACTGGTTCCCTGCAATACGGTTTGCCCGGATAACGAAGAATTAAAACATGTGATCCGCCAGCGCATTTACCGCAAAGTACCGGGCAATGACACACTTGATTTTTATGACCGGGATGCCGGCATCATGACATTCCATCCTGAACACGGGCATTTGCATGTTGACAACTGGTCGAATTATACGCTCCGTGTGGCCACTTCCAACCCGGATGCTACTACCTGGCCCATTGTTGGTACTGGTGTAAAACAGAGCTTTTGCCTGGTAAACCTGGGCACCTGCAGCGGACGGCCCGGTGAATGTATTGCCAATAATGGTGATACTATCTTAACTGTTCCCAATAATAATGTTGGTTTTCATACGGGTTGCGGATTGAACCAGGGAATTTATCCAGGTAATTATGATGTGTACGCAGTTTCACTGAACGATCCCATTCCACTGGACAATGTTTGCAACGGTAATTATTACATTGTATCCATCACTGATCCGGAAAATCAATTTTTAGAAAGCGACGAAACCAACAACTGGGTGGCGGTGCCAATCACCCTTACTCAACAGAATGCAGTTCCGGTAATCTCGGCCAATCGTTCCAGTACCTTGTGCCAGGGCGATAGCATTATGCTTACTTCCACACTTTCGCCCAATTACTTATGGTCAACCGGCGATACTTCCCGGTCAATCGTTGTAAGAACGGCCGGTACGTATACGGTGTCGGTAAGTTGTGGTACATCCAGCACTTCTTCGCAAGTTTT
>CAXTPJ010000097.1:0-8463 GCA_964245855.1 uncultured Ferruginibacter sp.
AAACAGCTTACCGGGTGCCATAAGCAAAAATTGCTTTGTAGTTCCTTACAGTTGTCAATGAGCTGCCAATATGTTCAAGATGATTGGAGTAAAATTTAACAGGATAACCCTTACTGTTATATTCATACAGTAAGTTTTCTTCAAAGCCATAATTGTAGCGGGCTTGTTGTGTTATGCTGGTAGCATTGTTTTTTCCCAACACATACAGAGGCCCTCTTCCGTATGGGAAAACCGGGTAGGCTGCAGGCAGGGCAGGGATTTCAGAAAATGGGTTGGGATGATTATCGTATGAAAAATTAAAGTTTAAAGTCTCTCCAACGCTGTAAGAAGGCAAAGTATAGTGTGTCCTGCGCAGCGTATAAATATTTTCATTAACTGAAGTTATAATGTTGGAGTCAAGCCAGTGGTTAATGTTTGTAATAACGCTTGTATCCCATGGTACCAGTTCATTATAAAAAGCATTGCAGAACCCTGCTCCATAATAATATTGATGTGTTGTATAATAATAATTGTTGAGGCCGCTATTGTAGTAAGTATCATCATGCATAGTAGAATCGCCCGAAGCCCTGCCCATTGCATCATAAGTAAAGTTGATAGTATCTTTTGAAAAAGTTCCGTCTCCCGGGCTTGTTATCCATTTTTCTTCTTTGATGCTTTTTGATGGCAATGTATCAGCGCCATGATAAGAAAAACTGATTCTTTGATAATGAAGCAGGTTAGCAAGTGAATCAGTTGAATACAATGTATTCATGGTGATCAACCTCTTTTGTGCATCATAAGTAAAGTGAATAATTACAGTGGTATCATATTGTGAAGTGCCAATACTGTCAATTTCTATATAAGTTAACAGTGCGGTACTGTCTCTTATAACTGGTGGTAAAACTGTTGTGTCTGGTGGAGTTACCGGCGCAATGGTATTGCCTGGTAAAAATTCTTTCTGGCAACTAGAATAAATAGCTACAAAAGCAATAAATAAAAAGGGGAGCAGCAATCGTTTCATAAAACCTTTTTTGCAAGCTACCTTTTTAAATTGGTTGCACAAAGCGGTCAGTCAAAATCGATGGAAAATGTGGCACCCAGTTTTTTAAGGTCATCTACAACTGATGGAAACAATTCAATACCATTTTGCATCCTCTCTTTTTCCATTTCCCGTTCCGGTTCACCGGGAATGATGACTTTGGAATGGCCCGGCGTTGTGGCTGCAGTGCTAAACCGGCGGATCCACTGATCCATATTGCTTTTAAAATCTGCTGCCGGCCTGAATGCATCGATCCGCATGGCACCAAAGAAATGGCCAATACCTTCACCGGGCATATTTTCCGGCATAGGCACATAGGCAGGAAACGGTGGTACCCAGGGGCCATAATTGGCGCCGCTTAACACAGCAGAAAAAATATCAACGATCGAACCCAGCATATAACCTTTATGACTGCCATGTTCTTTATCGCCACCCAATGGCAGCAGGGCGCCGCCCTGTTTTAATTCGTTGGCATTGTTTGATGCAGCGCCTTCTTTTGTTTGCACCCAGCCATCCGGAGTATCCTTATTTTTACGCTGCAGTATTTCCAGTTTGCCGTTGGCGGCAGTGGTGGTGGCAAAATCTGCTACAAAAGGTTGTTCTTCTCCGGCAGGAATGGCAACTGCAATGGGGTTGGTTCCCAGCAATCGTTCAGTTGAAAAAGTGGGCGCTACCAGGGCAGAGGCATTCGTCATGGCGATGCCGATCATATCATTGTCCAGCGCCATCATTGCGTGGTAGCCTGCAATGCCAAAATGATTACTGTTTTTTACGCTCACCCAGCCTGTACCAACATTCCTGGCTTTGTCGATGGCCACCTGCATGGCAAAAGGTGCTACTACCAAACCCAATCCTTTGTCGCCATCCACCACTGCAGTGGAGGGTGTTTCATGCACGATACTGATGTTGGGATTGGCATTTACCCGTTTCGCTTCCCACAAACGTACATAGCCAACCAGCCGGGCAATACCATGACTGTCTACTCCCCGCAAATCGGCCGACAGCAACACTTTGGTGGCCATGGCCGCATTTGCTTCAGAACAGCCGATGGCTAAGAAAATGTTTTTTGTAAAGGCAAAAAGTTGCTGATAAGAATATTGTTTCGACATTCAACTGGTTGACAAAGGTGATGCCGTACAAGAGTGCGACGCAACGATACTGATCAATGCACTAAAGCCCGGAACAAAATGCTTTTTATTTTGAGGTTTTGCCTTACTCTCCTTTAGAGGATGGGGGCGTTAGAATTGCAGATGCCTTACTGTAAGCCCGTCATTGATCAATTGTTTCAATGAATCGATGCCGATCTTTAAATGGCGTTCTACAAAATCGGAAGTTACTTTTTTATCGCTTTCCTCCGTTTTTACACCTTCCGGTATCATGGGGTTATCACTTACCAGCAGCAGGGCACCGGTAGAAATTTTATTGTAGAAACCAACGGTGAAAATGGTAGCGGTTTCCATATCAACTGCATATGCCCTTACTTTTTGCAGGTATTTTTTAAACTCTTCATCATGCTCCCAAACCCTGCGGTTGGTGGTGTAAACAGTGCCGGTCCAGTAATCGCAGGCATAATCCCTGATGGTGGTAGAGATTGCTTTTTGCAGCATAAACGCCGGCAAGGCCGGTACTTCCGGTGGAAAATAATCATTGCTGGTACCTTCACCCCTTAACGCTGCGATGGGCAAAATAAGGTCGCCGATTTTATTGCGCTTTTTTAAGCCGCCACATTTGCCCAAAAACAATACGGCTTTGGGTTGTATGGCGCTCAATAAATCCATTACGGTAGCAGCGGTAGGACTTCCCATTCCAAAATTAATGATGGTAATATCATCGGCCGTAGCACATTGCATAGGCCTGTCTCTGCCGATTATTTCTACATTGTTCCATTTGGCAAACATATCCACGTAGTTAGAAAAATTGGTCAGCAAAATATACTTGCCAAAGTTTTCTAATTTTTCTCCTGTGTAGCGGGGCAGCCAGTTTTGTACGATGTCTTCTTTTGTCTTCATGTTGCTTCTTTATTTGTTTACTGGTTTATTCGTTTATTTGTGACCGCAATATTTGTAACCTGCTTCACCAAAACGATAGCAATAAAAGTACAGATTTTTTTCCTGCTACATGATTAAGATTACGTATCCTCCATATCAACCCAAAATAAAAGCGGAAGCAGGAGGAGATTTTATATTTGATGAAGTACGGAAAAAATGGGTGATGCTGACGCCGGAAGAATGGGTGCGGCAAAATTTTTTACAGTACCTAACCCGGGTGAAAAAATATGCCGCCTCATTGATAGCCGTAGAAAAACAGGTTCAGCTCAACGACCTTAAGAAACGTTTTGATATTGTGGTGTACAAAGATGATACCCCCTGGATGATTGTAGAATGCAAAGCCATGGAAGTAGCATTGGACGAATCGGTACACAGTCAAATTTTGCGTTACAACCTCAGCCTGCAAGTGCAGTATCTTGTTTACACCAATGGCCACTATTGCAGGGCTTTTGCCATGAATGACGGTGTGATAAATGAGTTGGAAGAATTTCCTGCATAGAAATCTCTTTCATTTATAAAAAAGTAATACTTTGACTGCCACCTTAAAACTTTCTGTATGAAAAAATTAACTGCTATTGCATTGGCAGGTATCGTCTTGCTGAATGCCTGTAAAAAAACTCCCTCCAACAGTATTTCAGAACCTGTCAACAACCCGGAAGTAATATCAAAAACAGAGATCAATGCCTTTATCAAACAAAAGATTCAGGCAGATAGAAAATTTGAATGGAGCAGTGCCAGTGATGAAATGATCTGGAGTGCATTACAACAGAGCGATAAAATTTTGTCGGTAGGATACAAACCGGCCGATGAAAACAATGTAGATGAGCGCCTGGCAACAATTAATATCAATGCAGAAAAATGGAAAGCAGCCAAACAGGAAGTGTTGCAACTGATATTAAAAGCAGAAGATAAAACAAGGCAAAACCTTACTATAACCAACCTGGAAGTATGGGAAGAAAAAGTGCTGCCGGTGATGGATGTGGTAGTTGAAAATTTTGAGACCATTAAATTATTGAGAGCGAGTAACCTTATCCGCTATGCAGAACCAATGGGCTACGAACCAAAGGCTGAGATAGAACAGGCCAGTGTGTTGAGCAGCAGCGGATGCGGCAACAATGTAGCAGAATTAGGCTTACTGGCTGGCGTTGATTATACAACTATCAGTCCTCATACAAAGCAGTCCTGGAACTATGCCTACCATGGCATTCCTGCTGCCTGGACAAAAACCACCGGCTCAGGAATAAAAGTTTTTATCATTGATACCGGCTGCGAACTGGACCAGGAAAATTTGGGAGTGGCTTTTAACCAGGGTAGTTCAACCGGCAGAACGGTGGAGAAAATTGTAACATTGCCAAGGTCAACTTTCTTTGGCATTCCTACCGGGCCGATAGAAACAGCGGATGATGGTTGCGGGCATGGAACCAGTATGGCCGGCGCCTGTGCTGCGCCAAGAGGCACTGATGGTGCGGCTTGTGGCATTGCTTATAACTGCAACCTGGTGACCTGCCGTGCCGCTGCCGATGTGTACATGGACGACAGCCGTGAAGTAAAAGGCGCTTCCGATGCATACACCAATGCTGCCAACCGCAGCGATGTAAAGATCATCAGCATGAGCATGGGCAAAATTACCAGCAGTTCGCAGTTGAGCGACGCCATCAAATATGCTTACGGAAAAGGCAAACTGATGTTTTGTGCAGCCGGCACTTCATTTAGCTGGACGTCGAGTTGGTTTGGTGTGATCTTCCCTGCATACATGACACAGGTAAACGCAGTGACTGGCGTTAGGGATAATAATTTTAATATTGCCTGTACTGATTGCCACGATGGTTCAGAAACTGACTTTACGGTGGTGATGGAAAAAGCAAGCAATGAGCGCCATCCCATCACTTTGGCCATGACGGGTGATGCGCCATCTACAGTAGGTGGTTCATCGGTAGCCACAGCTTCTGCTTCGGGAATGGCTGCGTTGATCTGGAGCAAATTTCCTTCTTACACAAGGGAACAGGTGGTAAATAAAATGGTACAAAATAGCAGCAATTATCCTACTAAGAATGGCAGTTTAGGTTGGGGCAATGTGAATGTGGGTGCAGCAACGTATTAATGCAATGATTTGACATAAATTAGAAAGTCCTGCAAAGCAGGACTTTCTAATTTATAAAATTTTATAACCAGCATTGATAAATCTATTCAGCATCGTTGTGTCACTCACTTGTACTGAAGTTTTTCATTGCAGCAAGAATGCAGCGTTGTAAATGAATACAACATTTATACAACCATAATTTCTTTTTCCTTTGCTTCCAGGTGTTTTTCAACCAGCGAAATAAAGCGGTTGGTCAGGTCCTGTACTTCTGATTCGGCTCCTTTGGCAATGTCTTCGCTCAGGCCATCTTTCTGTAATTTTTTGATCTGTTCAATGGCATCCCGGCGAATGTTGCGGATAGATACCTTGCCGTTTTCCCCTTCGCCATTACAACGTTTTACCAGTTCCTTTCTTCTTTCTTCCGTCAATGGCGGTAAGAATAACCGGATGAAGTTGCCGTCGTTTTGCGGATTGATACCGATGTTACTGTTGATGATGGCACGCTCAATAACCTGCAGCATATTTTTTTCCCATGGTTGAACAGAAATTGTCCGGGCATCCAGCGTTGTAATATTGGCTATTTGTGCAATGGGAGTCGGGCTGCCATAATAGTCGGCCACTATTCCGTCCAGCATATTGGGATTGGCTTTGCCGGCACGGATTTTTGCCAGTTCAGTTTCCAGGTGATTGATCGCTTTTCTCATGGTACTTTCCGTATCCATCTTTATCAAATCCAGTTCTTCAGACATAATAATAAAAAATTAAGTGCCGCAAAACTAAAGAAAAGATTGAAAGCAAATAAATTATTGCTGTAAGAAAATGTTAAGCACCCGGTAATTAGAAAACCGTTGGTTAAAGAAAGGATGATTACAAAAATGAAGGAATGATTATTCTGCTTCCGCAATTTCCACTTCGGGGGAAAGAGTAAGCATTTTACGGGCCTTGCGAAGTTTTTCTTCACTCAACAGGTTGCTGTTGGCTTTAAAGTTCTTGCCCGGACGGCTGTAGTAAATGACCGCAATCAGAGAGATAGCGATTGCCAGCAAAATACCCACCACAGCGGTAGTTCCTAAATTGCTCATAGAAACGGTAAGTGCGATGAATGCAATATTGGTTCCTACGCAAAGAAAAGTAACCATGCGGTGGTTAAAGCCAAGGTCTAATAAAAAATGATGAACATGGGTCCTGTCAGGACTAAATGGAGAACGCCTGTCTAATATGCGTAAGCTAAATACCCGCAAAGTATCAAACAAAGGAACAATCAGGATGGCAAAACCTACTGCCGGAGCAGCTTCAAAAGGTAATTTGGCTCCCGGTGCGCCTGCTACATTGATGAACTTGATCACCATGATTGAATTCAATAAACCTATCAGCAGCGATCCGGTATCGCCCATGAATATTTTTGCAGGTGAAAAATTATAGATCAAAAACCCGATCAGGCTGCCGGCTAAAGAGAAAGCCATTACAGCATACATCATCTGGCCAACATAAAGGAAATAACTGCCAAAAACAAGGGCGGTTAACAAACCTAAACTTCCCGCCAGTCCATCAACACCATCAATTAAATTGAAAGAATTAGTGATTACCACCACTGTAAACAAAGTGAAAACGATACTCGCAGTATGAGGTATCGGGCCCATACCCAAAAAGCCATGCATGTGGGTGAGTTGAACGCCACCAAATTTGATAACGATTCCGGCAGCAACCAACTGGCCGATGAATTTTTTTGCAGGGGAAAGTACCAGGATGTCGTCTTTGATTCCTAGAAAGAAGATAACAACAGAAGCAGCAACAAAATATTGTAATTCGGGGCTGCCAACGGGCACACCCAACAAAGTAGCTAAAATGAAACCGGCAAAAATACCCAGACCGCCAAGCGTAGGGATCACTGTTTTATGTACCTTTCTTTCGTCTGGTTCGTCAAACATTTTCTTTTGTCTCGCCACCTGGATGATCACGGGAATGGCAAAAAAAGTAATCAAAAAAGACAAAGCACCGCTTAATAATATATTGTCCATGCCAGGGGTCATTAGTTAGTTTACAAAAATGTGGTTATCTGGAGGGTACCTGATGCAACACTATATCAAACAGTAGTGCAACTTAGTTAAAATGGGCCGATTTTAAAAATTTTATAGTAAAATTTCTACTCCAGAAATTTCTTTTTATGGCCTTAATGAGGAAACGAAAAAAATAATTTCTTATTATGATATGTTGGAGTTTTTAGAATTTATACTTTGCAGTTGTAGTTAATTGAAGTAGGTTTGCCCAACAAAAAAATACCCCAATGCCAGAATTAAAAGATATTGCAACACAAGTAAGAAGAGACATTGTAAGAATGGTGCATGGAGTACAAAGTGGCCACCCCGGCGGATCACTTGGCTGTACCGATTTTTTTACCGCTTTGTATTTTAAAATAATGAACCGCAAACCGGGTTTTGATATGAACGGAACAGGAGAAGATGTATTTTTCCTGAGTAACGGGCATATCTCGCCGGTGTTTTACAGTATCCTGGCGCACAGTGGCTATTTTCCAAAAGAAGAACTGGCTACTTTCCGGAGGTTGAACACCCGTTTACAAGGTCATCCAACCACGCATGAACATTTGCCGGGCGTAAGGGTTGCCAGCGGATCGCTAGGCCAGGGAATGAGCGTTGCCATTGGAGCAGCACTGGCAAAAAAATTAAATCAGGATAATAATGTAGTTTTTTCATTGCATGGCGATGGCGAACTGGATGAAGGGCAAAACTGGGAAGCTATTATGTTTGCAGCGCACAAAAAAGTAGATAACCTTATCTCTACAATCGACTGGAACGGACAACAAATTGACGGAACCACCAACGATGTAATGAGCCTGGGTAACCTGCCTGCAAAATTTGAAGCTTTTGGTTGGGAAGTGATCCACCTTGAAAAAGGGAATGACATGGATGAAGTGGTTAAAACGCTGGAACACGCCAAAACATTTTTGGGCAAAGGCAAACCAATCGTGATCTTAATGCGGACGGTGATGGGCAGCGGTGTAGATTTTATGGAAGGCCACCACGAATGGCATGGCATTGCACCTAACGACGAACAACTGACAAAAGCATTGGCACAGTTACCGGAAACTTTAGGCGACTACTAATAATAGCGAAAAATAAATTTGAAAGCCCTCACATTGTTGAGGGATTTTCTTTTTGGGGAATATTTATTTACCAAATAAAATATTGAAGCGAAATAAGAAAATGCTTTGCCTTGCGGCTTTCTGGATTTCTTTGCGGCTTTGCGTGAAAAAATATATTGTAATGCTATTTGTTAGCGCCGGATTGTTTATCGTAACT
>CAXTPJ010000098.1:0-8444 GCA_964245855.1 uncultured Ferruginibacter sp.
AAAATTCATTTTTCATACATTTGCATCCCGCTGAAAGTGGTAGCCATATTTTTTGCATGCTTTGCTACCAGTCAACTTTCAACGATTTTAAACCTCAAAATGTTTTAAACAATTATTGTATGGGAAGGATATTTGAAGTAAGAAAAAGCTCCATGTTTGCCCGCTGGGACAAGATGGCAAAGAATTTTACCCGTATTGGAAAAGAGATCGCCATTGCTGTAAAAGCCGGCGGTTCCGACCCGAATGGCAACGCAGCTTTACGCCGTTGTTACCAGAATGCCCGGAGCGTAGGCATGCCGAAAGACCGTGTAGAAGCTGCTATTAAAAGGGCAATGGGCAAGGAGATGATCAATTACGATGAGATCTTGTATGAAGGTTATGCACCACATGGCATTGCGATATTGGTAGAAACTGCAACCGATAACTCCACCCGTACCGTTGCCAATGTCAGGATGCATTTTACCAAAAGCGGCGGTTCATTGGGCACCAGTGGCAGCGTGGCTTTTACGTTTACAAGGATGGGAGAATTTAAGGTAAAAAATACCGGCCTTAACGTTGAAGACCTGGAATTGGAACTCATTGATTTTGGCTTGGAAGAAATTGGGGAAGACGCTGATGGCAATATCATTATCCGTACGGCTTACAATGAATTTGGCCACATGGCAAAAGCCCTGGAAGAAAAAAAGATTGAAGTTTTGACTGCGGAATTAACCCGCATTCCACAGAACACTGTTGAATTAAGTGAAGAAGCAGCGCAGGATGTATTTAAGCTGGTTGATAAATTAGAAGAAGATGAAGATGTACAGAAAGTATATCACAACATGAAGTAGTTTTTCACTTCAACTATAATAATAGGCTTTCTTTCGGGAAAGCCTATTTTAATTTTGTACAATTGTTATTTATTTAGCACTACTTTTTTATCAATTTAACTCCCAACAGCTCAAGCTCATTTTCTAAAGGTGTAAACTATTCCGGCGGCATACTTCTTGTAATTCCTCTGTAAAAAAATTACAACATGGATATACAATACCCCGACCCACTGATAATTACCTGCCAGTTTAAAGCAGCGCCTGAACAGGTTTTTAACGCATGGATAAATCCTGTGTACATGAGAGAATGGTTATTTGTAGGCAATAACAGCAGGCTGGTAAACATTGAACAGGAACTTATTGAGAATGGAAAATTCTCTATTCCTGAAGTTAAAAATGGCAGTGAGCAATACATTGATCATTATGGGGAATACCTGGTGATCGACCCTCCACACAAATTGGTTTTTACTTTAGCAGCGCCGGTACATTTTCCGGAAATAACCACCGTAAGAATAAACATAGAACCAACCGATACAGGTTGTGAAATGACATTAACGCAAACCAATGTGGCCAAAGAAGTAACAGAAGAAAGCTGGAAGAAAATGTTTGAGCTGTTGAAAGAGGTTGTGGAGGCAAGCTAAAAAGAGTCAGCAAATAGGTAAATAAAAAATTGTATCAACAAAATATAATACTCCGTTTTGAGTCAATATGTTTCCTTCATGTAGATCTTCTAATATTAAGCCTGTTTGGTTATGGAAATAATCATTGTTCTTTTTTAGAAAAAAATCCGTTTGCCAACATAAAATCTTTTACATATTCAAGATCAGTTAAAGCATCAGATTGAACAAAAGTTTGCTCGACTACTGCATATAATGTGTTTTCTTTTTCAACAAAATCTTTTAATGTATAAGCTGTATCTGGAAAATAATAATTATGGAAAAGTAAACTGTGAAAATAATCGATCCAGGAAGATAAAATATTGCGTCATTAATTTTTGTAACTGTTTTTCCATCTGGATTTAGAAAAACCTTTTGCTCTGCACCCTCTCCAATTTGCTTTTCCGCTTCTAAAGAGTTTGCATACCATAAACCTTTATCAGTAATAAAATGTATTAATTCCGTTGCTTCCTCTTCTTTTGAGAACTCATTTGATTTAATTTTTCTACCTGATATTTTGCTTTCTTCAAGGAAATTGGTTGCTGCATGGATAATGCTTTCTGTGCCAATGCTGCCCTTTGCTGAAATGATATTTTGTAATTCATTATTCAAAAGTATTTGGAAAATGTACCGTAAAATAAGATTATTTTCTACAACAATCATTTCAATTGATGGGCATAAAAAACGGGCTATGGTAGCCCGTTTAAAATTTATAATTGATGAATATATTATTCTACAACCTGTATTCCGCTCGCTAAAAAAACAATCTCCTTCTTAGGTTCCGTAATGGCATCAACTTCGGCTTTCGATTTTTTTGCATCCATAGCATAGTGCTGCAGTTCCTCTACAGAAGTTGTTTTAACAGATGCTTTTGCGTCCATTACAATTGTTTTTCCTTTGATGGCTGTTGGAGCAAAAAAAGCATAGTCCTTCATTTTTACAAAAGCCTGGGTACTGTCATTGATGGCCAATTTTAACCAGCAACCTTTTTTAGTACATACGTCCAGCACTTTGGCTTTTACTTTGGTATCGATCGATTCTGTCTGAGCAAGTTTTGCAGGAATTTCTGCAATATCAACCGCACCATCAACAGAACTTATCTCGCCATATTTGTCACCGGGATTTGCTTTTCCTTTTGGTGGTTGTGCACTTGCCGTAAGGCAGATGAAAAGGCAACTCAATGCAATAGCGGTTATTTTTTTCATGATTTTTATTTTTTGAAGGCCGAAAATAACAAATAAGCTCCATTTGAACTGTAATGAGAAAGTAAAATTTATTATGATTGTTTAAAGGGAAAGATTGACTACGATAAGCAGTAATGATATCAAGTACTAAAACAGACAGTTGTTTAACCTAATTCATTTTAAAATACAAAGAGTGAAAAGCTCCATATATAACTGTAGTACAAGAGTGCGACGCCTGTGAAGTTCAATAGCATTACTGAAGACCGTAACAAAAATCAAATCATTGGTTCAAACCAATTTCGAAACGGATTCTTTGATAACTTAATGACGATAAAAAAGAGGCTGCCTGTGAAAGGCAGCCTCATGGTTTTTACAAAAAATAGTTGATGATTATTTTGCCTGTTGTTGCAGGACAATCATTTTAATTTTTTGAGCTGATAAATAGGGTTTGTGTTTGTTTGCTGTTATCTGGACTAACCACTTCCAGTTGATAAGTGCTGCCCGGCAATACATTCGACAATTGCATTGACTGTACGCTGTTACCACCTCCGTGGTTAACTGTTGTTGCCAAAATAACCTGTCCATTATTGCTCATGACCCTTACAGCATATTTACCTTTTGGTTGGTTTTTCAACTGCAGGTTTACAACACCGCCTTCAAGAGGGTTAGGCATTACTGCAATGTCTGGCTGTACAGATCCCACCGCTACTTTAGCGATGCTGGTGAATGTTGCTTCGCCGTTGGTTCCTACACTTTTCACCCTGTAAAACAGCGTAACATATGGTGCAGTTGCATCAGTAAAGTCGTAGCTTTTTTCACTGGCACTGTTCGCAGTTGCAGCGATTGTTCCTGCTGCATTAAAAGAACGGCCATCTGTTGAACGTTGTACTTCATACCTGTTAACAGCATTTTCAGCAGCTACCTTCCAGTTTACTTTTACACCGGCAGCAGAACGGTTGGCGCTGATGCTGATGAGGCTAACCGGCAATACCGATGCTTGTTTAAATACCAGCCTGAAGCGGTCTGCTGCTGATGATGACGGGTTAGCATCCACAGTAAAATTAACAGTATTACCGGTTGCAAGGTCAACTGCTGTACTGCTGTGCAGGTAAGCATCTTCCAGTGTAGCCATCAATCCTGTATTGGCCAGGTTCAGCGTTTTAAATTCCAGCGCATAAGGTTTTGCAGTAAGGTTCCATAGTTTAAACTGGATGGTATCTGCAGTGTTAACCTTTTTACGGCCTTCAATTGCCAGCATTTTAGTGTTGCGTAATATGGCGATGTTCTCTCCGGGATTATTCATCTTCAACGCATCATTTCCATCAACAGCATTAGAGTAAGCATCATCAAATACAACAACCGTTGCATCAGTTAACTCGCTTGTACCTGCATTGGTTGCGTACAGCCTGGTATCGATTTTAACCAGTTCGTTAGCCGGGGTCATTGGCCTTAAACCTAAGTTTGCTGATCCACCTATCTTGCTGTCTTCCGTTAAAGTAACACTACCGGTACCGGTTGCATGTACCATAAATGCCTGGCCACTTTCAATTGTTGTGTTAGCAGCGCCAAGGGTATAACTTCCGCCATCAATTGGACACACATACCCATTCACTGCGCTGAATGTTTGATAAACACCCAGGCTTGTACCTGATTTTTTCTTTGAATCCCAGATGTAGAAGATGTTATCAACCCCACCATTAAGGATCAGTTGTGAGAAATCGATCGCTGATGGATAAAGATTACCCACCACTCCAAAAGTACCGGCTGGTATAGATGGAGATGTTTGATTGCCCTGGTACAAAGTACCTGTAGTTCTTAATATGGTTGGTGAAGTATTGTTATCAACATTATTGCTGATGCCCCTGCTCCTGTCTCCACGGATATACATAAAATATCCATTCCTTGTCTGCATGGGCAAGTTGGTACTGCTCAGCCCTCCCCATGTTGAACCTGTATGGAATAACAGGGAATTATTAGGCGTGGCATTATCAAATCCTGCGTTTTGCACCGTTGCAAGGCTACCTGTACTGGTGATCTGTGTACCATAGCCAGGCAGGCTGTTTTGTAAAGGAGCATTGCCTTCCTGCCATGCCTGTTTAAAGGTTTGGCTGCCACTAACGGGAACGGATAGCAGCCTCCATGAACGGAATGGGTTACCCGGAATATAGCGTTCAACAGTTACGTTGGTTGCACCGTTTAACGTTCCGGAAGTTTTACCAAGAGAAGCCGTACCGGTGATATCAGAATTGAACGTAACATGGTTACCGCCAAAATCTGCCTCACCACCTGCAGCCACTGTGAAAGTCCTGCCCGGACGTACGGTTAAAGCACCTGTTCCACTAATGGTTAAGGTTCCGGTTAAGCTGAAGTCAATATTCAGTTGTGGGTTACCAGCAGCAATAATGATCTCATCCCCTGATGCCGGAATGATACCGCCACACCAGTTGCTGCCAACATTCCAGTTACCTGTTCCACCGATCCAGATCTTCGGGCCGGTTGTAACTGTAACCATTGTTCTTGTACTTGCAGCACAGGTGCTGTCCTGTACATAATAAACGGTTGTTGAAACCAAAGCCGGTGTGGTAAAACTGTTGCCACCACCCAGGTAGTTGCCGCCTGATGCAGCATCATACCAGCCAATGCTTCCTGAGCCTGTTGCACTGAGCACAGCATTGTTACCAGGACAAATAGTAGTACCTGGTGCTGACGGTGCTGATGGCGCAGTACAAGTTCTTGTAATGATAACGGTATATGTTTTCACTGTGCCATCCTGTGCAGTAACTATAACAGTGATCGTATTCAAACCAATACTTAAAGCAATTGCACCAAAGGCATCACCACTATTAACTGCAACACCATTTACGGTGATCGTTGCAGTAGCATCAGATACGGTTGGAGTTAAAGTAACATCTGTTACCGCAGTAGCAACACTTGCTGTATAAGCAATAGTTCCTGAAGCAAATATCGGAGAAAGCGTTCCTGAACTCAAACTCAATGAAATCAAATCCGCATCTGCAGAAGCTGCACGGGTAATGGTAACCGTATAAGTTTTAATTGAACCATCTTGTGCGGTTACTTCAGTAGTAATAACATTCGCACCAACTGATAAAGCAATTGAACCCGAAGCATCACCACTGTTTACAGCAACGCCATTCACAATGATTGTTGCAGTAGCGTCAGATACGGTTGGGGTTAAAGTAATATCTGTTACAGCATTTGCAACACCTGCGGTATAAGTTATGGTGCCAGATGCAAATACAGGTGATAAAGTACCTGAACTTAAACTCAATAAAACCAGGTCTGCGTTAGAAGAAGCAGCACGGGTGATGGTAACAGTGTATGTTTTAACTGTTCCATCTTCAGCAGTAACTTCTGTAGTAATAACATTGGCACCAACTGCTAAAGCAATTGAACCCGAAGCATTGCCACTGTTTACAGCAACACCATTTACAGTGATGGTTGCAGCAGCATCCGATACCATTGGAGTTACGGTAACATCTGCTACGGCATTAGCAACACTTGCTGTATAAGTTGTATTAGCTGCTGCAAATACAGGTAATAAAGTACCTGAACTCAGGTCAAGAGAAATAAGGTCTGCATCCGAAGAGGCAACTCTTGTTATGGTAATAATATAAATTTTAATTGTACCGTCCTGGGCTGTTACAATGATCGTAACAACATTAACACCCACACTCAATGAAATAGGGTCAGATGGATCGCCACTTAAAACTGCCAGTCCATTTACGGTTACAGATGCAGTTGCATCTGCCAACTCAGGACTTACCGTAATATCTGTTGTTGCGTTAGAAACAGTCAGAGAATATTCCAGCGTAGCGGAGGCAAATAGCGGTGATAAAGTAGCGCCTGCAACAATCAATCCTGACAGATCAGCATTAGCCGAAGCCTCCCTGGTTATGATAAGCGTGTATGTTCTGATAGTACCATTCTGCGCCGTTACAATTGTATTGATCACATTGGCGCCAACGCTCAAGGCAATGGAACCCGATGCATTTCCGCTAACTACTGCCACACCATTTACAGTAACCGTTGCTGTTGCATCGGCAGTTGTTGGTGTAATTGTAATACTGCCTGTTGCATTTACAACATCAGCAGTGTAAATTGTAATAATAGAAGCAAAAGCAGGTGACAATGTTGCATTGCTTACCACAAAAGCTGAAAGGTTTGCATTGGCTGAAGCAGCACGGGTAATGGTTACAACATATGTTTTGATTGTACCATTTTGTGCAGTCACAATTGTAGTAATAACATTGGCACCAACATTCAAAGAAATTGTACCTGAAAGGTTGCCGCTAACAACTGCAACTCCGTTTACGGTAACAGATGCAGTAGCATCAGCAGTGGTCGGCCTTACTGTAACGCTTGCCGTAGCATTGGCTACGCTGGATGCATAAGCAACTGTTGCAGATGCAAAAACAGGCGACAGAGTAGCCCCGGTTACTACCAATGCAGAAAGATTGGCGTTGGCAGAAGCCGTCCTCGTAATGGTTATAACATACGTTTTGATAGCGCCACTCTGTGCAGTCACAATAGTAGTGATTACATTGGCGCCCACACTTAAAGCAATAGAACCGGATGCTGCACCGCTAACTATAGCCACACCGTTTACCGTGATAGATGCTGTTGCATCAGCAACGGTTGGTGTAACCGTAACGCTTGCCGTAGCATTGGAAACACTGGAAGTGTATGCAACGGTAGCGGATGCAAAAGCAGATGATAAGGTTGCGCCGCTTACTACCAATGCAGATAGATTGGCGTTTACGGATGCCGCTAACCTTGTAATAATGACCGTGTATGTTTTAAGCGTACCATCCTGTGCAGTTACAATCGTTGTCACGATGTTAGCGCCGATGCTTAAACTGATAGCGCCAGATACACCTGCATTGAGTACAATACTTCCATTTACAGTAATCGATGCTGTTGCGTCCGCCAATGTTGGAGTAACGGTAATACTCGTTGTTGCAAAAGATACATTTGCTGTATAAGCAATGGTACCAGGCGTAAATACAGGCGATAAAGTTGCTCCACTTACTACCAGTGCAGAAAGGTTAGCATTAGAAGAAGCCAGCCTTGTTACAGTGGTAATATATGTTTTTATTGTTCCGTCCTGTGCAGTTACTTCTGTTGTAATAACATTGGCACCTATGCTCAATGCAATTGCGCCAGAAGCTGTGCCACTGGCTACGGTTGTGCCATTTACTTTAATGGACGCATTCACATCAGAGCGGGTAGGCGTTACTGTTATACTTGTTGTTGCGTTGGAAACAGTTGCAACATAACCCGTAACCAGCGATGAAAAAACAGGGCTTAAAGTACCTGAGCTAATAGCTAAAGCAGAAAGATCTGCATTGGCAGATGGCACATACGTAAACGCATATACGCCTGCACCGGTAAAAGTATGCATGGTATAGCCGCCGCCCTGTGTAATGGTACCACCTGTTGCAACCGGCGCTCCTGCATACCGGATGATAACGATACCCGATCCGCCGGCGCCTGCTACAGATGATTCGCAATCGGTACCACCGCCACCGCCACCGGTATTGGCTGCACCGGCAGTTCCGTTAAATTGTATGCCGGTAATGTTGGTACCAAATGAGCTGCCATTACCGCCGCCGCCATTACCGCCGGTACCACCACCATTGGTGATGTTGGTTCCGGAGTTGTCGTTAATACCGCCGCCGCCACCGCCGCCATAAAAGGTTGCTGTGCCGGAAAGGGAAGATGAAATACCAACGCCACCGTTGCCTCCACGGCCACTGGTAGCGGTTATTGTTGTA
>CAXTPJ010000099.1:0-8429 GCA_964245855.1 uncultured Ferruginibacter sp.
GTAAGGTATAATTCGTAACCAAACATCCAGTTGTTATTGTATTGTTTGCCATACAAACCAAAGCCTGCATTGCTCCAGGTAGCGGGCAACAGTTGGGTTGCAGCAAGGGGCCGGTCAACAAATTCCCATTTGGGGCCATCGTGGTTTTGGTTGAATGCGCCAATAGGATTAACGATCATGCCCCCACGCAAATTCAGCAATGGGTGAAACTCAATATCCACTGCAGCAAATTCTATAGATACTTCTTTTTCTGCCGGTTCAAATTCTATTTCACTTAACAACTTTATCCGTTTGCTGATAGTTGAGGCAATAAAAACAGACAAACGCCTGAACTGAAACTGGTGGCCATCGCTTATGCCGTTGGTTCCCAAATGCTGCCAGTTTGTCTCAACATATCCACCGATGGAAACCGGCAATTTGCCAACGGCTACAAAAGGCCGGCTGTACATGGCATCCATATTCAATGCGGTTTTCGTGGTATCTTTTGGTATTTCTTTCAGGAGCAAAGGATCAATCTGTGCCTGCGCTCCACTTAATACAGCAATGATAAAAAGCAATAAGGTGGTTATCTTTTTCATATTGCTTTTAAAGAAATTTTTAATTGATCATTTTCAATCACCACCGGCAAAGAACGCAGATTAGTACTGGCCGGACCGCCGGTAACAATCCCTTTATTATTGAATTCACTTCCATGTGCAGGGCATTGCAGCTTGTCGCCAAATACCTGCAGCTCTGCACCCTGGTGTGTGCACTGTAACCACAGGGCTGAGAAATTTTCCGCATCGTGCCGGTACACACAAACAGGTAATTTGAGTTTGTCGTTGTTCACCACCAGGTATTTTTTATAGTGCGTTTTGTTGGTAGTTTTCGTTTCAAAATCTTTTAATGCAACTACCAGGTCGCTGCCCTGTATGGTGCCGCTCAATGTTTTGGATACGCCGCAACTTTGCAGCAGCGACATCAGTGCACCACCACCAACGCAGGCCATGCTACAGGATTTTATGAAATTTTTTCGATCCATTTATTTAAAGTGATTGTAGAAATTTAAGAACAGCCGATTTCTCTGTTGCTGAAAGTTGATTGAAATTGTTCCTGCTTTGTAAAGCTTCTCCACCATGCATATCAATGGCCTGTTCAATTGACCTTGCCCTGCCATCGTGCAATAAAAAGTATTGCCCGCCCTGAGAATTAGGCGAAAGCCCCAGTCCCCACAAAGGAGGCGTTCGCCATTCGGGTGTGGTTGCAGAACCTTCTGTATAACCATCATCCAGCCCGCTTCCCATATCATGCAATAGCAAATCTGTATAAGGAGAAAAAGTTTGGTGATTCAATGCGTTGATAGAAGAAGCACCGGTTGTCAATTGTGTTTTATGGCAGCCTGAACAATTGATCTGTACAAATAAATTCTTTCCTTGCTGCACTTGCGGATCGTTTTGATTGCGTTGAATCGGTGCCTTTAATGTTTGTAAATAAAAAACCACATTCCTTACCGTTAGGTCGGTCACTTCGGGATCAACATCCAATCCACTATACACATCTGTGGGGTTAAAGGAAGAAGCAATGCCCATGTCCTGGTTGTAAGCATTCACCGTTTGGTGCAGTAAATTATACGCCGCAGCTTTTTTGCCAAAACGGTGAATGTATTTGCCACTGCGAGGAATTGCATTTGGAGCGGCTGTGATAAAGGCTGGTAAAAAATTGTAATTCGGTACACCGGAAATGCCGTCCCCATCAAGATCAAATGGATCCGACATGGCCAAAATATCGGCATCGCTTACCAGTTCTAAAAAGCCCAGGCCTGTGTTGGCAGGTGGTGTAAACTTTGAGAAGGTTGCGCCGACAGGTATTTGTTCAGGCGTAAAACCGGGCAGGGCATTGTTTTGTAATTGCGGGCCGCCGGCATGTAAAAATCGGTTGCCGGTACTGTCTGTCTGGCCAAATCTTGTTAAGGTTGTAAAAGGCGTTCCTTTGCCGTCACCTGCATGGCAACTGCCACAACTGGTGGCCACAAAAACAGAACCCAGCCCCATTGCAGGCGTAAATATTTCATCATTGAAGGCAATATCGCCTGCTAAAAAACGGCGGCTTTGGTCGTAAGAAAGTCCAGCAACAGGCCCATCCAGCAATTGGTCTTCTGCAGGTGCAGATGGCTGCAACTTGCTGCAGGCCTGCAATACTGCAATACCTGCTACAATTAAACCAATAACTACGAATGCCTTTTTCATTACGCAAAATATTTTGCACAATGATACAAATAATATTAGCAATAGCTAACATTATTTTTAGGTAAGACTAATTTTAATTGAGAGCAAGCTTACTTTTTTTCTTTTGACAAGAAAGTTTTTAAAGCTTAGGGGGTTGACAGAGTTTTTGGAAGAATGTTACTTGTTTAGTAAGTTTAGAGGGTTTAGTTAGAGTTTTAAGTTTGTAATGTCCAGATCGAAATGTTCAGATTTAGTAAAATAAAAGCTGCCATGAAATGACAACAGCACAAGAGTCCCGCTAAAGACGGGATCTTTGATGCGACGCAACGATGTTGCATAGGTTTACTGAAGGCGGGAACAAAAAAGTTTTTAAGAAAGTTTTTCTTTTACGATATCTGCGGCAATCTTATCGAGCGGTAATGTTACCGCATCTGAAGAAAAATTATCCCAGTCGATAAAACGAAAAGTTTCTACCTGTTGTGTTTGCTGGTAAATGGCCAATTGGGTTTCATCAAAATTGAAGACAGTAGTTCTTAACGGAACGGTGATTGGCTCCAAAGCTGTGGCAAAATAATAAATAGAAACGATCTGGTGTGCAGGATTGAAAGCGCTTTGCTGGTAGATATCGGTGGTGTAAATGTGTTCGCCTACTTCTACTTTCAAATTCATTTCTTCCAGGAATTCCCGGCGCAGGCAATCCCTGGTACCTTCGCCAATCTCCAACCCGCCGCCTGGGAATTTGGTATAATAATTACCACGGATATATTCATCGCTTACCAGCACCTGCTTTGCTTCATTGACTAAAATTCCGTAAACCCTGATTGTGAACATGCTATTTTTTTTGAGCCACTTGTGAAAATTAAAACCATTTTTTCTTCATGAAATAAACACTGATAATGATGGATAACACCAGCGAAATAATGACCGGCACATAAAAAGAATGCGCCAGGTTTTGTCCGGGTATGGGAACGTTCATACCATAAATGCTGGTGACCAATGCCGGTAATGAAAGGATGATGGTGATGGATGTCAACCGCTTCATCACTGCATTCAGGTTATTGGAAATGATGCTGGCAAAGGCATCCAGCGTACTGCTTAAAATAGTAGTATATGTATTCGCCATTTCCAATGCCTGGCTGGTTTCAACAATGAGGTCATCTAAAAATTCTTTCTCGTCTTCATTCAGTTGTAAAAAATTAGTGCGTACAATTTTCATCATCAGCAACTCATTGCTGCGTAAAGCAGTGATGAAATAAACGAGGCTTTTTTGTATCCGCACCAATTCGAGCAACTCTGCGTTCCTGTTAGAGTCGTATAGTTTTTGCTCCAGTAAATTCCTTCGCTGGTTGATCTCTTTCAGGAAATCCAAAAAGTTGGTCACCACTTTTTCAAAGATCTTGAGCACCATCATATTCTTTTTATCCGGGCTACGGTTTTGAAAAGTATTCAGGAATTTTTTTATGGCTTCGTTCTCAAAAGAATTGACTGTTACGATCTGGTTGTGCGTTAAAATAATACAGATCGGGATGGTGATATAATAGGCGTCGCTGTCGTTGAAAGAATTGTTCTCCGTTGGTGTTTTGATAACGATGAGTTTTACATTATCGTCAATTTCGTAGCGGCTGCGTTCATCAATATCAAGGGAATCTTTTAAAAAGTCGATGGGAATTTCCAGCGTTTCGCTCAGTTCAGAAAACTCTTCCTGCTTCAGCGGCGGCAACACATTAACCCAGGTACCGATCTCTGCTTTATCAACAGCAATGGTGCGGGACTCTACGTTTTTAAAATATTGAATCATTGAGAGAAACGTTGAAAAGGTTTAAGGCGTTGAAAGCGTTTAAAGTTGTTGAACTTTGTTGAAGGTAGTTGAATGTTGTTTGTCGTTATTGAAAAGCCTGGTATACATTAAACACTTAATGACTTAATGGTGCTACCTTTCAAATCACAAATCATATATCACAAATCAAATCTCTATCTCCCCTTTAAAAACAAATGTTGCCGGGCCGCAGAGCCAGATGTCGTCAAAATGTTCATCATCTATTTTATTAAACTCCACACTTAAATTGCCGCCGTAGGTTTTTACATTCACGGTATTAAAACCATTATCGTTGTGGGCTGAAAGCAGTGCTGCAGCAGTAACGCCGGTGCCGCAACTAAGGGTTTCATCTTCTACCCCACGTTCGTAAGTGCGGACAAAAATCTTATCTTCTGCCAATGATTCAACGAAGTTTACATTAATGCCTTCTTCTTTATACGTATTGCTGTAACGGATGCTGCGGGCGGTGTCTAGTACATCGATGTCTGCAACATCCGGCGCAAACTTTACAAAATGCGGTGAACCGGTGTTGATGATGGCATGGGCATTATGAAAATCTACTTTATCAACGTCTTTCATCTTTAGGCTAACCGTTCCGTCGATATCAATTTCTGCTTCATGCGCCCCATCAATTGCATGAAAATGATACATGCTTTTATGAATGCCGACGTGATGTGCAAATTTGGTAAGGCAGCGGCCACCATTGCCACACATGGTGCTTTGGTTGCCATCTGCATTGTAATAAACCATGTCAAAATCATATCCTTCCCTTTTACTCAAAAGCATTAATCCATCGGCACCGATACCGAAATGGCGATCGCACAAAAAACGGATTTGTTTGGTGGTTAATTCTGGCGCTGTTTTATGATAGTTATCAAGAAGTACAAAATCGTTCCCGGTCCCTTGGTACTTATAAAATTCTATTTTCATGCTGATTCGTTGTTTCTATGCTGGCAATTTTTTATTTATAAAGGCTATCAGTAACCAGCAAGTTTTTATGATTAGTAACACCTGCAAACTTTAAAATGAAATACTTTGCCGGAGGCCTATTCAAATTTATATACTGTTAACCTTCAAATGAATAGTGCAACTTATTACTTATAACCTGTTCGCTTTCATTTTTCTAAAAAAACATTTTTAAAAATCGAATTTCGGATTTAATTAGAATAAAAAAACCCTTATTTTTGCGCTTCTCTAAACTAAAGCTGTCTTTATTTCCTATTAAGGACAGCATTTTAAAGAACGAATCAGTCTTCATCCGGCAAGCCAACGGATAATAAGACTTTAAAGAATGGTTCCGTGGCCGAGTGGCTAGGCAGAGCTCTGCAAAAGCTCGTACAGCAGTTCGAATCTGCTCGGGACCTCAAATTAAAAAAGACCTGCATTGATTTGCGGGTCTTTTTTTATTACCAGGAAATGCGGTGTTTTCATTTACTACCACTTAACAATTGCAGTAAATTTATTTTCAACCGTATTGGTTATTGGAGTAATACCTGTCCCATCCAGATAAACGGAATACAACTGAGCTGCATGGGGATAGTCAAATTCAATGGTCAACAGCAATTGATTATTAGAAATAAAGGTATGCCCGTCTACAACGCCCCGCCTGCCTGGCAGCATATTATAAACATCGGTTATCTTCCTGATATTTGTTCCATCTATGTTCATAATAAAAAGATCTTGTACATAATCGGCTGTATCCGGCATTTGCGCACCCTCAAAAACTATTTTTGTACCATCAGGGGATATAGCAGGCATCGATTTTCTGAATATAGCTGGATCATTTGAAATCTTCAACTTGTTGGTACCATCAAAATTCATTGAATAAATTTCCGGGGCATTGTTTCCTGAGTAGGAAGTATAAAGGATTTTATTATGAATTTTATCTACAAAGGGATAACCACATCTTCCATCTAAGACCGGATCGGTTATCTTTTGCGTATTGCTCCCATCCAGGTTAGAAGTCCAGATTTCTTGTGTATAGTTCACCGCAGCGGTCCATTTACGAAACACTTTTTTCTGATCATTTTGAAAAAAAACTGTAGAGGTCGTATTATCAGAATTTGGAATTGCCGGGCACACAATCTTTACCATATTGCTGCCATCTAAATCCATTTTAAATAAATCAAAGTTTGGATTGTCACGGTTAGAACTTACAAAAAGCTTAGTACTATCGTAAGAAAATACAATATCGCTAGTATGAATAGCTAATGAAAAATTATTGGAGTTATTGGATATTCTCTGTTGGTTAGAGCCATCAAGATTGCAGGAAAAAACTTCACCCCAAAAAATTGCAGCCGTATCTTCATTATAACCTGAAAAATATATTTTTTTAGCTATAATGGCAGTGTCTAAAACAGGCGGAATTACTTCGGCAGGTTGACTTTCTTTTTTACAGGCACCGAAAAATGCAACGGAAAATATTAGTAGTACGATCTTTCTCATTTCAGTTAAGTATGCATTGCTTGAAATCAAATATATTCAAAAAAACTGGAATGAGTAATTTTTTTAACCGTCATTTTAATTTTATGAAATTTTCATCGCCAGTTGATGTAATTTAGTGCCACCAATAACCTTTGATACAACCAGCAATGAAAAAATTTTTACTCATTGATGATCATGCGATCATAACTGCCAGCTTAGCCAAATTCCTGGCCGACCTTTACACCGAAAGTATCATTGATCAATGCCAGGACATTTTTGTTGCTGAAGAAATGCTGGATGCAAATACTAACTACGATCTGGTTATTTTAGATGTGCTGATGCCGGGTGCCGGGGGCACTACCCTTTCCCTGATGCACCATATCCACAAAAAGTTTCCCGGCTTAAAAGTGCTGATGTTTTCAATGGCTTCCGAAGGGGTTTACGCCAGGCCCTTTATACATGCAGGTGCATTTGGCTACGCATCGAAAAATGCAGAACTCAGTCAACTGAAAAAAGCGATTGCACAGGTATTATCTAACCGCATGTATTTAAGTGAATACATGATGGATATATTTTTAGATGATGCACGATACGGAAAACAAAACCCTTTTGAAAGGTTAAGCGTAAGGGAATTCAACATCGCTGATTTTTTAATAAAGGGAATTCCTTTAAAAGACATTGCCACATCTCAATACATAAATATATCTACTGTAAGTACTTACCGGGACAGGCTTTTTAAAAAACTGCACGTCAAAAATATTGTTGAGCTAATTCAACTGGCAAGGATTTACAATGTAGCGTAGCATTTAAGTTATACCCGGCACTTATTTAATACTTATAATTTTATCTTTCATCCATTACTCTTAATTCAAAAATATTTTTACATTTGTTATGTATTGCCACCAAAGCCAACAACACTAACCAGCTACATGAGAAAGTGCATCATCTTCTTTGCATCGTTTACGATCATTTATTCTTCCGTATTACATATTTTACCTGGTTCCCGACAAGTATTACCATTCATACTATTAACAGGCAGCTTTGTTTTTATATCGATCCATTTGCGCCAACCATTTAAAAGCCAGGCTTTAAAAACAAGCGGTCTTTTGATGATAAACAGGCGAAACGCTTTGACAATTCACTTGCATCCATTCATAGAAGAAAGGCAAACAATAAAAAAAAAAATAATAGTTTTATTTAACTGCAACCTAAAAGGGCAAGAATAAATTGTTACCCATTTTGTTTATTCAAACCAGCTCCAATGAAAAAATTTTACTTGTGTACCGGCAATATTCCCAAAGGTCCTTATGGTGTTGGAGAGTTGATCAGCCATGGACTAAAAGAAACAGACCTAATATGGTGTGAAGGCTTCCAGGGATGCAAACTTGCCGTTGATATCGCTGAATTAAAATCTATTTTTACACCCAGGCCTAAAGAAGCAACTAAAGAAACATCCGCTGCACCGGCAGTGAAAAACGACAATGTGATGAAATACATTGAGGCTTACACGCCAGACAATCCGGATAAATCAAAATATATTACGCTGTTCATCTTTGCCGGTTTCGGTGTGCTGGCATTAATAGTTTATTATTGCATCCTTGAATTTTCAAGTCAGTAAAATTATCAGGCTACCTTATTTTTTACCCGTTAATTTTGCCGGTCAATAACAATATTTATTTTCAGCATGCTTTCTAAAATTTTTCTGCGCCTTGGTTATGCAGCCTGCATCGTTCTGATCATTTCCTGTTTTTTGCCCTGGGGTTATTATGCAGACCTGAACGAAACTTTTACCGGATTTTATTCTTTTAATAACAATTATGGAAGGCCAGGGAAATTTCTTTGTGCCATCGCAGCCGTTGCTTTTATATTGATGTACATTCCAAAAATAATGGCCAAACGAACCAATATGTTTGTGTGTGCACTGGCCGTTGGATATGCCATTAAAACTTACATTTTATATACATCCTGTTACAATGCCTATTTCC
>CAXTPJ010000100.1:0-4960 GCA_964245855.1 uncultured Ferruginibacter sp.
GCGGTTTTAAAAGGGCATCCGGTGGGGATGACAGAAGATCTGACAGGGGCGAAAGAGGCGGAGATGAAGGCAGGAAGCGCATTCCGGTAAGAGAAAAGAGGTATTAATCTGTTTCTGTAAACGATAGAAATTTTAAATAAATGGCGGAAATTTCCGCCATTTATTTTTTCAACTTTTTTGAAAAAAAATTTGGTGAATTAAAAAACAGTCCTACATTTGACATGAAAACTATTTATGCTGAACACCCTGTTCAGTTTCCGTACTCCAAATTCCATTGAAGTTTACCAGTATTTTAATATCCCGATGAGCAACTAATGCTCCAATCTTTCCGTGATCTGACCGAAGGTTTTTTAATCCGTTTTTAAACATTTAAACCGTACGATCATGAAAATTTTTACACTCAACGTTTGCTCTAAGCAAATCAAAAACAGTGCTGTGCTGCTTGTTGCAGTATTGTTTTCCCTTTCTTCACAAGCACAATTCCGGAGTTACACCCAGGTGTTCTCAGATAACATCAAAGGAGGCACTACCCTGTTTGGTAATACCCTCACCCACATTCTCAAATCTTCCGGCGCACCTGATACTGCCAAAATGAATGACAACAGGCAGAACGGAAATAGCGGATATGGCAACGATGGTTCCAATATCCGTTATGTTGATATTGATGGAAATACAGGCGCCGGTGCCGGAACAAGAAATTCATCTTCTGCTGATTTAGCATTGCCTGCAGGAACCAACACCATTAAACTGGCAAGGTTATATTGGGGCGCAAGGGTTAGAAAAAGTGAATTTGATATAACACTCGATACTTTTAAAAGGGTTAAGATAAGATACGGCAACAGCAACGCTTACACAGAATATGCTGCGGCACAAATTGATAAAAATACAACCGGCAGCGGCAACAGCGTTGTAAACCAATACCAGGCCTATGTTGATATTACCCCGTTTATCCAGGCCAATGGAAGCGGTTCTTATACTGTTGGTAATGTTGCAGCTTCTGTAGGAGCAGTTTCAAGTGGTGGTAATTATGCAGGCTGGTGCATTGTAATTGTTTACGAAAACCTGCAATCATCTACCTATAATAGTGTTCGCCTGTACGATGGTTTTCAGCAGGTGTACAATGGCGGCGCTTCTCAAATTTCTTCTGTTACCTTAACTGGTTTGAATGTGCCATCCGGCGCCATGAATTTCAGGGATGCTAAAATGGGCGCTATGGTTTGGGAAGGCGATGCCAACTTAAAACTTGATTACTTAAAAATCAACGGCACCAATTTCCATAACAGCATCAACGCCGTTGATAATCCATGGAACGGTACCATCTCTGATACCGGCACCCATGTAACAACCAAAAACCCCAACTATACCAACCAGATGGGAATTGATATTGACCAGTTTTATGTTGGTAATGGCTATGGCATCCAGCCGGGAGACACTACCGTTTCATTGGAATTTGGTACGGAAGCAGACCAATATTTTCCTGGCTTGTTTACGTTTCAAATTAAAACAAACGACCCAACTGTTATCCTCGACAAATTTGTAAAAGATGCCAACAATAACAACGTGGCCGAAGCAAACGAAGTACTGACCTATACTTTAAAAGGAAAGAACATCGGTTTGGGTAATGCTAATTTTTGCGAAGTAAGGGATACGCTTCCTTCAACCGTAACCTATATTCCGGGAACTTTAAAAGTAATCAGTTGCTCCGGTTTTACTGCCGGGTCTTACCTCACAGATATTTGTGCAGATGACCAGGGAGATTTTGTAACAGCAGGCAAAGTAATTGTATTCAGGATTGGCGCCGGTGCTGATGGAACAAAGGGTGGCATATTAGCACCGCAGGAATCTTTTGAACTGGAATTTAAAGTAACTGTAAATGCTCCTTCTGTTACAGGTTTTGTACCACCGGTGATTAATGTGGCCAGGATCACTGCTTACTCCGATGCCAATATAAAATCTACCGATGATGGTACTGCTATATTGGAGCCTTTGGGCGGACCATTACCCGTTACATTAAAAAGCTTTATTGCCGGTTTGCTCAACAGCAGCACCGTGAAATTAAACTGGGCTACATCAATGGAAATTAACTGCAGCCAGTACATTATTGAAAGAAGTACCGATGGCAGGATGTTTACCAATGCAGGCAGCATAGCAGGTTCCGGCAACAGCAGCATTGAGCGCAACTACACTTTAAACGATGATGTTACGGCTATTACTTCAAGCGTTGTGTACTACCGTTTACGCCAGGTTGACCTGGATGGAAAAAGCAGCTATTCAAAAGTAATTTCTGTAAAACTGAAAAAGGCAGCAGGTGAATTAATTGTGTCACCCAATCCTTTCAGCAGCTATGTTAATATCAATGTTGAATGGAGTAAAAACGAAAACACCGTGGTGAAAGTTTTCAGCATGACAGGTAAAGAAATGCTGTCAAAAAATATCCAGTTAACGAAAGGTAACAACTACCTACTATTAAACGAATTATCAACTTTATCTGCCGGTAACTACCTGATCCAGTTCAATGGCAGCGAAGGAAAAATTTATAAGCAAGTGACCAAGATGCAAAGATAGTTTTCAACCAATCCATGGTTTATGTTGATACCGGGCTTTTTGCCCGGTATTTTTTTACAAATATTGTTTAGGTATTTAAATTGGTTGAAGATAAATGTACATTTGATTTACAAAATAATATTATGGGATTAGTATATGCAGATGTTACTTTAATAAACGGTGAAGACTTAATATTAGCCAAGCGGCACATTATAGGCGAAGAAGAAATAAAACAAATGAATGTCAATAGGCTGGTTGATTCGGGGGCGTATAACTTATGCATTAATGAAACTATTCAGGCACAATTAAACTTTGAAGTAAAAGAAAAAAGAAAAGCGCAGATGGCCAATGGCAGTATCGAAGAATATGATATAGTTGGTCCTGTAGAAGTAAAATTCAAAAACCGCAGGTGCTCTGTTGATGCATTTGTCTTAAAGGGAGATAACGAACCTTTACTGGGTGCTATTCCAATGGAAGACATGGATGTACTCATTCATCCAAGACGGCAGGAACTGGTTGTCAATCCTGAACATCCATATTTTGCCCAAATGAAATTGAAATAAAACAAGTCATATTATTATACCAACTCAATAATAGTTATTTCCGGCATAATTCCTACTCTTCCGGGATAGCCGATAAAACCAAAACCGGGGTTCACGTAAATTTTTTGTTTGGCTTCTTCATATAAACCTGCCCATTGTTTGTAAACATACTGCACCGGGCTCCATTGAAAACCTGGTATGTTTATTCCAAACTGCATACCGTGTGTGTGGCCACTTAAAGTTAGGTCTATGTCAGGATAGGTAGGCCGTATCTGTGCATCCCAATGGCTGGGATCGTGGCTCATCAAAATTTTGAAAGGATATTTTTCAGCTCCTTTGTAAGCCAAATCTAACTTGCCATGTTTTGGAAACCTTGCTTTGGCGCTCCAGTTTTCAACACCCAGCAAAGCTATTTGCTCACCATTTTTTTCCAGCGCCACATGTTCATTCATCAATAAACGCCAGCCCATAATGGCATGCATTTTTTTCAGGTGATCCAGGTTGTCTTCCTGTGAAATACCATCCTGTGGCCATTTCACATAATCGCCGTAATCATGATTGCCCAATACAGAATACACACCCATCGGCGCTTTTAACTGGCTGAAAATATGAAGGTATTCCTCCATTTCATTGGCTTTGTCATTTACCAGGTCGCCGGTAAAAAGAATGATATCCGCTTGCTGTTCCAGAATTTTATCAATCCCTTTTTGTACTGCTTCCGGATTGGTAAAACTGCCGGAGTGTACATCGCTGATCTGTAAAATGCGCAACCCTTTAAAACTGGCCGGTAAATTATCATAAGCCAGTTTTACATTCTTTACTTTGTAATTGTATTTATTACTGAAGCCATATACCAGGCTGCCAAATGCAGTGCCGCCCATCAGTAATCCCAGCCAGCTTAAAAAGGCCGACCTGCTGATGCCCTCCGATTCAGCAATATCCATTCCCCTGGAGCCATTGGCAATTTTTGATATCAACCATTGAATTCCCCTGCGGATGTCATCGATCAAAATAAAAAATACAGCTACCAGTTTTGCCAGGAACAAACCAAATATTACTGCAAAAACATAGGTGCGCAATATTTTCGGAAAAAAGTCACCCCTCGTAAAGGTGAACAATAAAACGCCCATTACCACTAACCCGGTCAACACCCAATAGCAACTGTACACGATACTTTTGGTACGGGAACCGGATGACACCATAACTGTTTTTAGTGCCTGGAAAACATAGAGGTCGAGTATTAAAATGATTGCGATGAAAATAAAAGCGCCGAGTGGTGAACGCATAAGGGGGTTATTGGAGTTGAATAAAATATTGAATGCGAAGATAAAAGTTTGTAGACACTAAACAGGTTTTACAAATGTTATCAGTTGTACCATTCAATAAACTGATCCAGTTGATGATTGATGACGGATATAATTCCCGGATCAGTGAATTGCCCGTTTTCATCCATCAGCTTATCAACCACCGATAAAGGCTGCATATTGGGGTACACCGTTACTTTCAGGTAATTCAACACTCCTGCCAGGTGCTCCATTCCCCGCAGGTTGCCTGCCCTCCCGGTAGAAACACCTGTTAGCAGCGCTTTTTTATGCCACCACAAAGAATGTGATTTACCGGTATCAAATAATAGCTTTAATACGCCGGGATAACTGCCATTGTACTCAGGAACAATGAAAAGAAATTTGTTGGTAGGGATGATGATCTCATTTTCAATCTTTTCAAAAGCGGCATCCCGTTTTAACAGGTTAATGCCTTCCAGTGAAAAAAGGCCTGCCTCAACCCCTTTTTCTTTCAATAATCGTTGGTATTCTTTTGCAACTTTCAGCGTATAACTGCCTTCCCTGTTGGTTCCTGATATGATCGTGTACATT
>CAXTPJ010000100.1:4970-8352 GCA_964245855.1 uncultured Ferruginibacter sp.
CATTGATGCCGGTTGAAGCGTTTATTTTTTAGCAATACAAATGCCTGCCGCAATTGTTCCCATTTTTATGCCGATTGGTTAAATTTGCCACGCTGTCAGGAACTTTGCCCTTTATTGGTACTTTGTTGCGTATAAGTTAGCGGCAAACAGTACCTTTGGCGGCATTGCAAAAAATTGTCTTTTTCAGAATAAAAGATGATTTACACATACAGTACCAGCAGCAAGTTTAAAGCACAAAAATCATGGCAAGAATCATTGGCATAGCGAACCAAAAAGGCGGAGTTGGCAAAACCACTACAGCAATCAACCTGGCAGCAAGCCTGGCGGTACTGGAGTATAAAACATTGCTGGTAGATGCCGACCCACAGGCAAACAGCACCACTGGTGTTGGGTTTGATCTGCACAATGTAACCCAAAGCCTGTACGATTGCATGGTAAACGAAACGCCGGCCAAAGATGTATTGCTGAAATCGGATGTGCCTTATCTTGACCTGATCCCATCTCACATCGACCTTGTTGGTGCCGAAATTGAAATGATCAATTATCCTAACCGGGAAGGCGTGCTAAAAAAAATACTGGAACCTATACAGGATGAATACGATTTCATCATCATTGATTGCTCTCCATCTTTGGGGCTTATTACCGTAAATGCGCTGGTGGCTTCTGATAGTGTTGCCATACCGGTTCAAACAGAATTTTTTGCGTTGGAAGGACTGGGCAAATTGCTGAATACGATCAAAATTGTACAAAGCAGGCTGAACCCGGCTTTACAGATAGAAGGTATTTTGATGACCATGTACGATGGCCGCCTGCGTTTGTGCAACCAGGTAGTAGCAGAAGTTAGAAGGCATTTTGAAGAACTCGTTTTCAACAGTATGATCCACCGTAACACGAGGTTGAGCGAAGCGCCGAGCTTTGGCAAACCGGTTATCCTGTACGATGCAGACAGCAAAGGCGCAGTAAACTATCTGAACCTGGCAAAAGAGATTTTGCAAAAAAACAACCTGACCAAAATAAAGCAGGAAGATAAGGTAATGAGCTGATGTGATAATGTGCTAATCAGCTAATGATTATTAATGCCGGATACTTGACTAGTAGATTTTATACAAACTTTTGAAATAGAATACGCTTCATTAGCGCATCAGCTAATCAGCACATCAGCTAATTGAATTATGACTACCCCCAATAAAAATACTCCGGGAAAAAAAGATGCTTTAGGAAAAGGCATCCGGAGTTTGCTGCAAAATATTGATGCAGATCTCAAGAGTACTTCCGGCAGTTTAAAACCAGAAGTAGTTGAAAAAACAACTACCATTAACCGCATCCCGTTAGACCAGATTGAAGTAAACCCCAAGCAGCCCCGACGTGATTTTGATGAAACGGCTTTGAGCGAATTGGCAACTTCCATCAAGATACATGATATCATCCAGCCACTAACCGTAAGCAAATTACCAAGTGGCAAATACCGCTTAATTGCGGGTGAACGCCGTTTCCGGGCATCAAAAATTGCCGGGTTAAAAGATGTACCCGTTTACCTGCGCCAGGCAAATGATGCTGAATTGCTGGAACTGGCCCTGCTGGAAAACCTGCAAAGGGAAAACCTGAATGCCATAGAAATTGCCCTCAGCTACAAACGCCTGATGGATGAATTGGATTACACCCAGGAACAGGTAGCAGAACGCATGGGCAAAGAAAGAAGCACCGTTACCAATTATATCCGCCTGCTTAAATTACCACCGGATATCCAGGTGGCGGTAAGGACCGGTGTAATCAGCATGGGCCATGCAAGGGCGTTGATCAATGTGGCGGAAGTAGATAAACAATTGTTCATTTTTGCTGAGATAAAAAACAAGCAATTATCGGTAAGGCAAACGGAAGACCTGGTGCGCCATATCTTCACTGGAATCCCCGCTGTTAAAAATGTTGTAAAAGCCGACCTTCCACCGGCGTTTAAAAAGATAGAAGATAATTTAGCATCCCAGTTCAATACCAAAGTAAAACTGGCGCATAGCAAAAAAGGCAGTGGTTCCGTAACATTTGAATATTATTCACTGGAAGAACTCAATGGCTTGCTGGACAAGTTGAATATCAAAGTAAGTTGATGAAAAAATTATTGCTTCTTGTTTTCTTGTTTTCTATCACCGCAATTTGCAGCCAGTCAGCAGCGCAGGTGCCGGCAAAGCAGTCCAAAGAAAGTACAGCCGTTTCGGATAGCAGCAGCAAAAAAACAATGGTAGTATTCAATCCACGCAAAGCAACTTTTCGTTCTGCTGTGCTGCCGGGTTGGGGGCAGATTTACAATAAAAAATACTGGAAGCTGCCGTTGGTGTATGGTGCATTAGGTGTAACTGGTGGCATTTATTTTTACAACGTAAAATATTATGAGAAGTTAAAGAACGCTTACATTAACCTCAATGATGGCGACGATACCAATAATGGCAACATCGATCCGGAATTCCGTAACCTGTCTGCCAATGCAGTCCGCAGTTACCGGGATAGCTTTCGGCAAAACGTAGATTATTCAGTGTTATTCTTCATTCTTTTTTGGGGGTTGAATGTAGTAGATGCCACAGTAGATGCCCACTTAAAAATGTTTGATGTAAGCGACGACCTCAGCCTGCATTTGAAGCCCGGCTTTAGTCCATTAGCCAACACGGCCGGCATCAGTTTGGTGCTGAACATCGGCAAAAAAAATCACAGCCGTTAATTGCGTTTCCTGTTTTATCTTTCCTGCACTTTTATTTTCAATCCCAATTTTTTATATGAACATCGCATTGATAGGTTATGGCAAAATGGGTAAGGCCATTGAAGAAATTGCCCTGCAAAGAGGCCATCAGGTTGTATTAAAAATCGACGAACCCTCCCTGGCAGATTTCACACAAGAGAACCTGGATAAAGCAGACGTAGCAATTGAATTTACAGGTCCGCACAGCGCTGCCGGCAATGTCACAAAATGTTTGGAAGCAGGCACGCCAACCGTATGCGGCAGCACCGGCTGGTTGCAGGATTGGGATACAATTAAAATGCTTTGCGATAGTTCAAATGGCACCTTACTATATGCCAGTAATTTCAGCGTAGGCGTTAATTTATTCTTTGAGCTAAATAAACACCTGGCCAGGCTGATGAACAATCATGTTGAATATGATGTGAACATTAAAGAGATACACCATACTGCAAAAAAAGATGCACCCAGCGGCACAGCCATTACACTTGCGGAACAGGTGCTTGAGAACAACCAGCAGAAAAAGAACTGGGTAAACCAGGCTGGCAGCACACCGGAAGAACTGGCTATCATCAGCGAAAGGATTGACCCGGCTCCCGGCACCCATATCATTCAATACCATTCTGATGTTGATGATATTGAGATCATTCATACGGCACA
>CAXTPJ010000101.1:0-8330 GCA_964245855.1 uncultured Ferruginibacter sp.
TAGGAATGAAAAGGAATAAGGTTGCAAAAAAAAATTAACCGATGTAAAAATTAAAGATTTGAATAATGAAATCATATAGCATGGACCATCTCCCCGTAATTTAAAACAGTAACCGGGTTAGCCACATGGTTTGGTTCGGTCACGCAATGGCGTGATTGAAAAAATGCGAAGCAAATTTTTTCAAAGAAGCAAAAGCAGTGGCGGTCCGGTTACGCAGCCTCACCGGCGGCAGAGGTGAAGCTAATAAGTTAAAAAGAGGCAATAAGAAAGCATCAAAGCTAAAATTTCAACAGTGCTACCTTGGTATATTTATTATGCAGGATTAAAAAAAAGTAAATGAGTAGTTTATCTGCACATTTGCAACAACTGCCTATTTGCACATTTATTTCATCACCACTGCAATCTGCTTCGCCACCCTTTCCCCATCCATACACGCACTAACAATTCCACCTGCATATCCTGCACCTTCGCCGCAGGGGTATAAATTTTTTATTTGGGGATGTGCAAGTGTATCATTGTTGCGTGGAATACGCACAGGAGAAGAGGTGCGGCTTTCGGTAGCTACTACTACTGCATCGTTCGTAAAGTAGCCCCTCATTTTTTTGCCAAATGCCCGAAAGCCTTTTGATAAACAATCGTACACAAAAGAAGGCAAAACATCATTCAGCATAGTGGATTGTAACCCTGGCTGGTAGCTGCATACAGGCAATGAAGAAGAAGTTTGCCTGGTACTAAAATCAACCATGCGCTGTGCCGGTGCTACGGAGTTGCCGCCGCCTGCAACAAAGCACTGCTGCTCTACCATTTGTTGAAATTTCATCAGCAATAAAGGACTTACCTCCAATTCGCCAATATTTTCAAAACCTTTAAAGCCACGCAGTTTTTTAAACTCCCGCCAGGCATCCTGTTCATCAACTGATACTACCATGCCGCTGTTGGCATAGGGATTATTTCTTTTGGAAGGGCTCCAGCCATTCACAACAATTTCGCCGGGAGCAGTGGCCGCAGGGGCAATGATTCCTCCCGGGCACATACAGAATGAAAATACCCCACGGCCATTTACCTGCTCAACCAATGAATACGAAGCTGCAGGTAATTCGTGAGGTCTTTCGAAGCCTTCCCCACCGGGGGAGGTTTGGAGGGGGCTGTGATATTGAACACTGTCCACCAAATGTTGCGGATGCTCTACCCTTACGCCCAATGCAAAAGGCTTTGCTTCTATCAATATTTTTTTATGGTGCAACAGTTCAAAGATGTCCCTTGCAGAATGGCCGGTCGCCAATACAACGGCATCGGCTGCAAAACGCTCTCCGCCTGCAGTAACAACAGCTTTTACAGCATCCGACTCAATGATAAAATCTGTTACTTTTTTGTTGAATAAAAAGGTAGCGCCGCAGTCTTCAATTGTGTGCCGCATGGCAGTAATAATGTGCGGTAATTTATTGGTGCCGATATGGGGATGTGCTTCGTATAATATTTTTTCCTCCGCTCCAAAGTGGACAAATAAGTTTAAGATGCGGTCAATGTCGCCACGTTTGTTGCTGCGGGTGTATAACTTCCCATCGCTGTAAGTACCGGCGCCACCTTCGCCAAAACAGTAATTGCTTTCCGGGTTTACAAAGCCGCCTTTATTTAGGGCAGCCAGGTCACGCCTCCTGGCCCTCACATCTTTTCCTCTTTCTACAATAATGGGCTGAATGCCAAGTTCTATCAACTGCAGTGCAGCAAACAATCCAGCCGGCCCTGCACCAACAATCAATACTTTTTTTTCAGCATTGCTTACATTTTGGAAATTAAAAGACTGGATACTACGCCGCTGGAAAGGTTCATCAATAAAAGCATTGAGCGTAAGGTTTACCCAAATGGTTTTGCCACGGGCATCAATCGACTTTTTTTGAATTTGAAAGCCGGTAACCGCAGTAGTTTTTTTACCGGCTGTTTTAGCAATCATTTCTTTGATCGTTGCATCATCTGCTGCTTCATGCGGCAGCATTTTAAGCGAAAGTTTTTGTTGCATGGTAAGCCGGGTGTTTATCCCGGAATTTTAAATTCACTCAAGGAAAAAAGGAGCCAGGGCGCAAACAGTTATTGATGCTTCTTTGCGCCTTTTTATTTTTGCGTCATTGCGTGAAAGAATGAGTATGATTAAACCTTGCCCCTAAAACGGTAAATCATCAATTGCATCAGGCGAACTTGCTGTAAAGGTATCCAGCGGTTCTTCATATCCTCTTTCATTCGATGATTTGTCGGCACTTGGTTGTAAGACCTGTTCCACTCTCCAGGCATCTAAATTGGTAAAATAACTTGTCTTACCATCTTTTTCCCACTTGGTCCCTTTGATGTTGAAATGTACTTTTATTTCATCGCCAACATTTACTTTATCAATGATGGAAACCTTATCCTGTACACTTTGAAACTTTACATAATTGCTTACGGTGCGGCCACCAATTTCATCCGTTTTTTCTACCGCAAATTCCCTTACTTTAAAAGTTTCGGTGCGCTGTACCGTATCCATTTTGGCAACCAGTTTGCCCGTTAATTCATAACTCATAATAATATATTTATACGGTAAAAGTAATGTTATTTACCAAAAAAAATATTTACAGTTTCTTTCCATTTTGTAGTACGAAAATTGGCTACCTTACAGCGCTAAAATTCCTCTCCTTCACATGCGTAAATCATCCTTCTTTTATATATTTTTTGTTTCGCTGGTTTTCGCCGTTTCCTGTAAAACAGCCTACCAGCCTCAATCGGTACAATACAAAGATTACCGCATTTCTGAAAAGCAAACAGCCAATGCCGAGCTGAGTGCTATGCTGAAACCTTATTCAGACAGCGTAAATAAAAATATGAATGATGTGATCGCTGTGGCAGGTATGGCGCTTGAAAAAAAACAACCCGAAGGCACGCTGAATAATTTGCTGTCAGATGCCATGCTGGTGATGGCAAAACAAAATTACCAGGCCAATATTGATGCTTCTTTTTTAAATTTTGGCGGTATCCGTTTACCATCTATTCCTGCAGGCGAAATTACCCGTGGCAAAGTGTACGAAATGGCGCCCTTCGATAATATTATCGTGGTATTAAAAATTAAAGGAGATGTACTGCAACAGTTTTTAGACCTCATTGCAGCAAGAGGTGGCTGGCCATGTTCCGGTATCAGTTACCAAATAAAAAATAAAAAAGCAATCAACGTCATTATAGCCGGAAAGCCAATGGATGTAAATGCAATTTACAGTATAGCCATGTTAGATTATATTGCCAATGGCGGCGACGATGCTGATATGCTGCGGCCAATTCCTCAACAGAACAATGGTTATTTATTTCGTGATGCAGTGTTGCAATATTTTGCTGCCTTTCAGCAACAGGGAAAACAAATTACTTCTTCACTAGAAAAACGTGTGAGCAATGCAGACTAGAAGAAAATTTTTACAACAGGGCGTTTTGGCTGCCGGCGCTTTACTGGTATCCAGGTCAGGATTTGCCGGTACATTCACGGCAGATGAAATAACTAAGTTGACCATCCTGCATACCAACGATGTACACAGCCGGCTGGAACCGTTCCCGATGGACGGCGGGCGCAACCAGGGACTTGGTGGCGTTGCTGCGAGGGCCGAGCTGATAAAATCGATCAGGTCAGAGAATGTAGTTTCCCCAGAAACCAACGACGTATTTAAAGGCATAGAAGAAAACAATACTCTGTTGCTGGATGCCGGTGATATATTCCAGGGTACACCATACTTTAATATATACAAAGGCGAACCCGAAATAAAAGCGATGGCTGCCATGGGGTATGAAGCTGCAACAATGGGCAACCACGATTTTGATGCAGGCCTCGAAAATTTTGCCACCCAATTGCAATATGCCAATTTTCCCATCCTGTTGTGCAACTATGATTTTACCGGCACGCCGATGGAATTTAAAAGCCAGCCTTATAAAATATTTAAGAAAGGAAAATTAAAGATCGGTGTTACCGGCGTTGGGATAGAAATGAAAGGATTGGTGCCCGACCTATTATTCGGTAATACCAAATATTTAAACCCCATCGAAAACCTGAACCGCACTGCTGCCATGTTGAAAAAAGACAAGGGTTGCGATATGGTAATTTGCCTTAGCCATTTGGGTTATAAATACAAAGATGACAGCAAAAAAGTCTGTGATATTATCCTGGCAAGGGAATCAGAAAATGTTGACTTAATTATCGGCGGCCACACACATACTTTTTTAGATACTCCGGTAACAGAAAAAAATAAAAATGGAGATGATGTTTTGATCAATCAGGTAGGCTGGGCGGGCATTATGCTGGGCAGGCTCGACTTTGAATTTTCCAAATACAGGAATAATAATTTAGCCAAATCACATACTGTGCTGGTAGGTAAAAAAACAAGTGAATAAAAAATTTTTTTTTCGATAAATTATCTGATATTCGCTGTCCTGCACAAAAATTTTTTTATTCGTACGTGAAGAACTTTTTGGGAGATTTTACAATACTATTTTAACTCGTTATATATAAATTGCTTAAGGAATAATGGATAAAGTTTTTGATAAAGTATGGACCAACTGCCTGGAAATAATCAAAGACATAGTAGAATGGCAACATTTTAAAACCTGGTTCGAACCCATTAAACCTGTAGCATTAAAAGATAAAGTGCTTACCATTCAGGTGCCAAGCCAATTCTTTTTTGAATACCTTGAAGAACATTATATCAGTTTGCTGGCAAAAACACTGAAGCGTGAATTAGGAAAAGATGCCAGGCTCGAATACAGGATTATGGTGGATAGTGGCAACAGTAAAAACAAGCCGCTGACAATGGACGTTCCCGGTAATGGTTACAAATCATTTTCAAATAACGAAATGGACTTTCCTTTAGTCATAAATAACCCGGTTAAAAATCCTTTTGTGATCCCTGGTCTTAAAAAGATGCAGATCGATCCGCAATTGAATAATGCCTACACCTTCGACAGTTTTGTTGAAGGCGATTGCAACCGTGTAGCCCGCAGGGCAGGAAAGACCGTTGCAGAAAAACCCGGCACTACTTCTTTTAATCCACTGGTAATTTACGGCGGTGTGGGTTTGGGCAAAACGCATTTGGCACAAGCCATCGGAAACGAAGTAAAACGCATTCACAGTAACAAAGTAGTGCTGTACGTTAGTTCAGAAAAATTCATCAACCAGTTTATTGATCATGGCCGTAATGGCGCCATCAATGATTTTATTCACTTCTATCAGTTGATAGATGTGCTGATCATTGATGATGTACAATTTTTCAACAGGGCAGAAAAATCGCAGGATGCTTTCTTCTCCATCTTTAACCATTTGCACCAAAGTGGCAAGCAGTTGATTTTAACCAGCGATAAGCCGCCAAAAGATCTGGAAGGGGTGCAGGAAAGATTGTTGAGCCGTTTTCGCTGGGGATTAAGTGCCGATTTGCAGGCACCGGATTACGAGACAAAGATCGAAATTTTAGAAAAGAAAATGAAGAACGACGGCTTTGAAATGCCGAAGGAAGTAGTTAAATATATTGCGTACAATATCAACAGTAATGTAAGGGAATTAGAGGGCGCATTGATATCATTGTTGGCACAATCTTCGCTAAATAAGAGGGAAATAGATTTAGAATTAGCTAAAAAAGTGTTACGCAATTTCGTCAAATCGTCAAGCAAAGAGATCACAATCGACGCCATTCAGAAAATGGTATGTGACTACTTTGATGTGCCATACGATAAGCTTTTACAGAAAACACGTAAAAGAGAAATCGTTCAGGCCAGGCAGATTACTATGTTCCTTTCTAAATCGTTTACAAAGAATTCGCTTAAAACCATTGGTGAACATTTTGGTGGCCGTGACCACACTACAGTGATACACAGTTGCCAAACAGTTAAAGACCTTATGGATACAGATACCCTGTTCAAAGAAAGCGTGCTGGAATTACAGCAAAAAGTTCAGTTGGCTGCTATGTAATAATCATCTCCGGATTTTTTTTCAAATTAAATTTTTGTGCCGGGCTTTAGTGTAAAATGGCGTCACCGTTGCGTCGCACACTTGTACTGCACACCAATTTTCACCAGTTCTTAAAATTATTTTGGCATATTTCTCAATTAGTTTTGGGTATTACAATGTTGAATTGTATTTTTGCCACCCCTTAATAAATACCGGGTAAAACCGGTTACAATTTGGGCAGGTAGGAGAGGTGCCTGAGTGGCCGAAAGGAACGGTTTGCTAAATCGTCGTACGGGTAACACTGTACCGTGGGTTCGAATCCCACCTTCTCCGCAAAAGAGTTCTTATCAACTAAATTTATTTAATCTTCAGCTTGCTGATGGTTAAGATCGGGATGTAGCGTAGCCCGGTATCGCGCCTGGTTTGGGACCAGGAGGTCGCAGGTTCGAATCCTGCCATCCCGACGCTTAGCACCCTGCCCTTTCGACTAAAATCGAAGGGGCTTTTTGTTTTTATAATTCCCGATTATTGTATGCCCTGTTTTGTATATTTCTTATTTAGTGAAAACGACAACCGTATATGTTGGCATTTCGAATGATGTAGCTCATCGTATAAAAAGAGCGTAATTCAGGAATGGCCTATTACATACATTCAATTATTTATTCTTCTTCAGGAAAATAAACTTGCTGAAATCTGTTGAAGGAATTTTTGTAATTCCTAACTGACGCAGCATAGTAATCAATTGCCCACGATGATAAGAATGATGATTGAAAATATGCAGCAGCATATTACTCACCTGCATTTTAAATTGTTCTTTATTTCTCCGGTAAGCAAATACATGCTGTAACTGTGGCTCGCTGGCGTTGCCTACCCATTGGTCATACAACGCAGATTGCTGCAATAATTTCTTTTGTAGTTCTGCAAAATCCCCGGTGAAAGAATCACTTGGCCGCACTACATTTTCTTCCAGTTTTAATCTTTGCCACCACATACTTTCTGCGTCCAGCAAATGCAAAACAGTTTTAAAAATACTGGGATAACTGCTAATGATTTCCTGGCTAATCTGTTCTTCACTTAATTGGGCAATACACTCAAACATTGTTTGGTGCGCCCATAAATTATAGGCGGCATATTGTTGCAATAATTCTTTCATGCCCCCTCCGCCCCCTGATGAGGGAACTTTGGAGTTAGCGGAAGCAATATCCTTCATTATGTATTTTTTTAAGAGATTAGAACATCCTGACTTTTTTCTTTTTCCCTGCTGCCGGCATACAATTCATACTCAAACAAACGGCAATCGATTTTACTGGTATAAAATTCTATACGCCTCGATGGTTTTAAACCGATCTTTTTTCCAAGCTCTAAATTGCCTGTAAAAATATAACCGGTGTAACCTTTACATTGCTTTTTCATAAAATCGCCCATGCGTTTATAGGTTGCCTGTAAAGCAGTTTCTTCTCCCAGGCGATCGCCATATTCCGGGTTAAAATAAATTACACCCGGTTGGTCCGGAGGTATGGTGGTTGTTTCAAAATCACCTTCTGCAAAAGTGATCAGCCCTGTCACGCCAGCAGCGCCGGCATTTATTGCAGAGATGTTGACAGCATCGCTGCTGAGATCGGTTGCAATGATCTGCAAGCCCGGCACATCCATGATCTTTTCATCTAATTGAATGCGCTCTTTATCGTACATCTCCTTTTTAAAACCTGTTACATGCATGAAAGCATAATTGGAACGGTACAAGCCGGGCATACGGTTGGTGGCCAGCAATGCGGCTTCAATGGCAATGGTAGAAGAACCGCACATGGGATTTACAAAAGCTGATTTCCTATCCCATTTGGTAGCGATCAAAGTGGCTGCTGCCAGCGCCTCCAGCATTGGCGCCTTGCCGGGGATTTTGCGGTAGCCATGTTTAGACAATGTTTCGCCGGAAGTATCAATAAAAATTTCTGCCTGGTCATCTTTCCAGTATAAATGCACCACTGCTTTGTCCAGTTCCGGCCCCGAGTTTGGGCGCTTGCCGGTTTTGTTCCTGAAATAATCAACAATGGCATCTTTCACCTTTACATTGGCAAACAAAGAATTGTTGATGGTTTCGTTATCTACATTGCTGGTGATGGAAAAATAGCCATCTGCACCAATCACATCAGCCCATTCAAAATTCACCAATGTTTTATACAAGGCATCAGCATTGAATGCCCGGAACTGGTGGATAGAAAACAATACCTGGCTGGCACAGCGCAGGTTTAAATTGAGTTTGATGCAATCCTGCATGGTGCCTTTTAGTTCAACCCCGGTGTTCAAAACACGGACAGGAATAGAACCTAGGGCTTCCAGTTCCTGTTGTAAATACGGGGCGATGCGGTTGCTGCAGGTGATGATGATCTTA
>CAXTPJ010000102.1:0-8271 GCA_964245855.1 uncultured Ferruginibacter sp.
TCATTCAATGGTTTTGCTCTTTTGAAAAAAAGGCGACGGGTGCCTTTTAGAAGAAGTCTAATTTAATGATAAAAAACATGCCACATACAGGTTTGATTTTATTCCCGCAGTGAGTAGAAATATCCACAGGATAAAAATTATAAAAGCATATTTTAGCTAAGGCAATGCATGGCACAGTATTTTATTCAGTTAAGGTATCTAACAACAATCCTGAAACTTAAATTTACCATTATGCTACGTTGGTCCGCCGGCTTTTTAGTAATCGCCATTATTGCAGCCATCTTTGGTTTTGGAGGCATCGCTGCCAGTGCCGCATCCATTGCAAAAGTCCTCTTTTTCATTTTCGTTATCCTTTTTGTGCTGTCTTTATTTTTTAAACGCAGTACTACATAAAATTTTACACAACTAATTTTTAATTTTAAAACAAGTATTATGAGCAACACAAAAACGTTATTGGGCTTTGTAGCAGGTGCAGCAGTTGGTGCCTTGGTAGGTGTATTAATAGCACCGGATAAAGGTTCTGAAACTAGAAAAAAAATTACCGGTAAAGCAGAAGACTTAACTGATTCTTTGAAATCATCTTATGATGAATTTGTTGATAAGCTAAAAAGCGTTTACAGTCATGGAAAAGATGAAACTGAAGACCTGGGTGAAAGAGCAAAAGCAAAAGTAAATTCTATAAAAGCAGATGCAAAAGCAAGCCTTTCCTAAGCATAATTTTTTCAATCAACCAGCCGGGATTAAAACCAAGACAGTATGAGTACAATGAGCGATAAAATTGAGGGGCTATTTTCTTCTGTAAGTGATCTTGCAGAAACCAAAGCAGAAATTTTTAAGTTGAAAGCAGCCGGTAAAATTTCTGCTTCTTTATCAAGCCTAATCGCAATAACTATCGCCATTATATTTGGAAGTGTAACGTTGACGGTTATCAGTTTTGGATTTGCCTACCTTATTGGCAGTGAATTAGATAATCTGAGTTATGGCTTTTTTATTATAGGAGGGTTTTATATCCTGGCTGGTATATTGGTTTATGCAAACCGCAAAAAATGGGTGATAGCACCGTTGAGTAATTTGTTCATTGATAAATTTGTTAAATAATGAAAAACGGTATTGCTAATATGACTGACCTTGATGAAAGGATCAAACAACTGGAAGCATTACAGGCGGTACAATTAACCGCTTTAAAAATTCAGTCCAGGGAACTGATGGAAGATTTGAAACCTTCTGCATTACTTAAAACCGCTTTTAAAGATGTGGTGAGTTCAAAAGCTGTAAAGTCTGACGTGATGAATACTTCTATTGGCATGGGTGCAGGATGGGTTGCAAGAAAGTTGTTCACTTTCAATTCCAAAAATCTATTCAGAAAAGTTGCTGGGTATGCTTTGCAATACATCACTACCAACCTGGTAACTAAAAAAATTCCGGCCATAAAAGATAAGATCATCAACTCGTAATTTATACTGAATATTTGATTGTTTTTGATAGTTAATCCGAATCCTTTTCTCCATTTTATTTATTGATTGTACACAAATGCTTTGCATAATGGCATTGCTATGCCTGTTTAAGTGTGAATAAATTTTGTGCTTCGGTAACTAATTTTTTACAACGATTGACCACAATGGAAACAATAGCAGAAGAAATTTTACAATTGCCTAAAAGAAAATTAAGGACGCTAATTGGTGACCCTGAAAAAAGCGCTGCTGCTGTGCATTTGGTGTATGTTCATGACACCGAACCGGGGATAAAAAGAGTTAAGAAAGGAAAACAATTCAAATATGTAGCAGGACAGCCAAAAGCAATTATTGATAAAGATGATCTGCAACGCATCAGGAGTTTGGTAATACCACCTGCCTGGGAAGATGTATGGATCTGTAAATTAGCCAATGGCCATCTGCAGGCAACTGGAATTGATGTAAAGAAAAGGAAACAGTACAAATACCATAACCTCTGGAATTCACTTCGCAACCACACCAAATATTTTCGGTTATATCAATTCGGCAGCGTATTGCCTGCAATAAGGACGCAGTTAGAGAAAGACCTTTCACTACAGGGTTTGCCTTTGGAAAAAGTGCTGGCGTTGGTGGTGAGTTTGATGGAAAGAACCAACATAAGGATAGGCAACAGTAGTTATGAAAAGTTATATGGTTCCTTTGGGTTAACCACTTTAAAAAATAAACATGTCGATATTCACGGAGCAGAATTAAAATTTTCTTTTATAGGAAAAAAAGGAATTCACCATGACATCAGTATCCGCAATAAAAAATTATCCAACGCTGTAAAAGCATGTCGTGATATTCCCGGCAAAGAATTGTTTCAATATTATACTGAATCCGGTGAGCGGCATTCGATCGACTCGGGTATGGTGAATGATTATATCCGAAAATTAAGTGGTGGCGATTTTACAGCCAAGGATTTCAGGACTTGGTCTGGTACCATACATGCCTTTTTGGCTTTTAAAGAATTGGGCTTTTTTGATACACAGGCAGAAGCCAAACGCAAAGTGGCAGCAGCTTTTGACATGGTATCAAAACAATTGGGCAATACCCGCAATGTGGTGAAAAAATATTATGTACATCCCGCCATCATTGCGTTGTATGAAAATAAATCACTGGAAAAATATTTGAAACAACTGGATGGGATAGAGGCCGACAATGATAAAACCGGTTTAACGGCAGAGGAAAAAATTGTGATGAAAATTTTGGAAAATAATTAGTCGGTTTTAGCATTTTCCTGAAAAATAAATTCCGGAAAGATGCCATGAAAAAATTGCGGCACAAGTGAGTGACACAACGATGCTGAATAGTATTCCTGCAGTTGGCAACAAAATTTTTATTCAATTAAAACTTTTTTTATGCGTTCACTCTGGACAGGAACAATTGGTTTTGGATTGGTTAACATTCCCATAAAATTATTCAGCGCAACACAGGGCAGTGAGTTGAATTTGGATATGCTGGATAAAAAAGACCATGCTAACATTAAGTATAAAAGGGTTAATGAAAAAACAGGCAAAGAAGTTCCCTGGGGCAATATTGTAAAGGGTTACATGGTGAACAGTAAATATGTGGTGCTGGATGAAAAAGATTTTGAAACGGCCAATGCGGTTAAAACGAAAGTAATAGAGATAACCGATTTTGTTTTGCAGGAAGAGATCAGCAGCATTTATTATGAAACGCCTTACTACCTGGCACCTGAAAAATCTGGTGTAAGGGCTTATGCTTTGTTACAAAAAGCTTTGCTTAAAACCGGTAAAGTTGGCATTGCCACTTTTGTAATGCGCAATAAAGAACACCTTGCTATTTTAAAAGCAACCGAAGATATCCTGATATTGAACCAGCTTCGTTTTTCGGAAGAGATCAGGGATACAAAAGAACTGGATATTCCTTCCACTTCAACTGTTAAGCCCAACGAATTAAAGATGGCGGTATCACTCATTGATCAGCTATCAACAGGTTTTGATATCAGTTCTTATAAAGATACTTACACTGCACAATTATTGAAACTGATAAAAACAAAAGCCAAAGGTGGCAAGGTGGCAACACCTCACATGAAAGTGGTGCACAGCAAAGGGAAAGACCTGATGGCGCAACTGCAGGAAAGTTTATCTGCCAAGCCAAAGAAAAAGGCCAAACCTAAATTGAAAAAAGCATCCTGATGAGCCTCGCCACTTATAAAAAGAAAAGGGATTTTACATCTTCCCCCGAACCAAAAGCAAAGGTTGATAAAAGTAAGGATCAACTATCTTTTGTGGTGCAACGCCATAAAGCAACCCGGCTGCATTATGATTTCCGTTTAGAGATGGATGGCGTATTAAAGAGTTGGGCGGTCCCCAAAGGCCCGTCCATGAACCCGGCAGATAAAAGATTGGCCATGATGGTGGAAGATCATCCTTACGCATACAAAGATTTTAAAGGCGTTATCCCAGATGGTTATGGCGCCGGCATTGTAGAAATCTGGGATAAAGGAACTTATACAGATATAGAAAAATCAGACTTTTCAACCGCAACAAAAAAATTAAAAGCTGCCTTTAAAAAGGGGGATTTTAAATTCACGTTAAAAGGAAAAAAATTGAAAGGTGAATTTGTACTGGTGAAATTAAAAGGTAAAGAAGACAATGTATGGTTGCTGATAAAACACCGGGATAAATATGCGGTTGACAGCAAGTATGATAGTGAAAAAGAAACACCTGCCAATTCTCCCATCAATAAATGGTTAGCGAAAAATAAAAAACCCGCCAGTAAAAAAGTTGCTTTCAAGGATTTGTGAGAGATCTTCGCTCATCAAAGTCAATAAAAAATCTACTGAAAAGTTATCCTCAATTCATGTTTATAATTGGTCTTCTTTCAATAAATTCCTGCTGTATATCTTTCCTTAATTAGTTGAGAAAAATCGTTTTCAAAAAGCTACTTTTGCAACTCATTTTTTCATTTTAATATTCGTATAAAGTGGTGCACAATTTCAACGCAGGCCCGTCTATTTTACCGAAGGAAGTCTTTCAACAGGCTTCTGAGGCAGTATTGAATTACAATAACAGCGGCCTGTCGATATTGGAAATTGGTCACCGCACAACAACCTTCCAGGCAATTATGGATGAAGCCCGTGCATTGGTTAAAGAACTGATGAACCTGGATGATAACCACGAAGTATTGTTTTTGCATGGCGGCGCCAGTACACAGTTTATGCAGGTACCAATGAATTTGCTGGATACAAAAGATACCGGCGCTTATGCTGATACCGGTGTGTGGGGACAAAAAGCCATCAAAGAAGCAAAATTGTTTGGCAATGTTGCCATGGTGTGCAGCGGCAAAGACAGTAACTACACCGTTATACCCAAAGATTTTGCGGTGCCGAATGATGCAAATTATTTTCACATCACTACCAACAATACCATCTATGGAAGCCAGTGGCAAAAAATTCCATCAGTAAGTATTCCATTGATTGGTGATATGAGTAGTGATATTTTCAGCCGTGTCATTGATTTCAATGCATTCGATCTGATTTATGCCGGTGCACAAAAAAATATGGGACCTGCCGGTGTTAATCTGGTAGTGGTCAATAAAAATATTTTAGGTAAAATCAAGCGTGCCATACCAACCATCATGGATTACCGCAACCACATTAAAGAAGGCAGCATGTTAAATACGCCGCCGGTATTTGCGGTGTTTGTTTGTATGCTTACTATGCGCTGGTTAAAAGCACAGGGTGGTATTGCTGCAATTGAAAAATTGAATACCCAAAAGGCGGAATTATTGTACAATGAAATTGACAGCAATCCATTGTTCAGGGGAACCGTTGCAAAAGAAGACCGAAGCAAAATGAACGTATGTTTTGTGATGGAAGACGAAGGGCTGGAAGAAAGCTTTTTAGCAATTGCAAAAGCACAAAATATTGTTGGAATAAAAGGCCACCGACTGGTGGGCGGCTTTAGGGCTTCGCTCTACAATGCTTTGCCAATAAGCAGTGTAGAAGTGTTGGTGCAAACGATGAAAAGTTTTGCACAACTGCATCCATAAAAAAAATTAGGCTATTTTTACTTTCCCGATAAAGAATCAACATACATGGTTACGATACATCCCTTTAAAGCACTCAGGCCGGAGGCACAACATGCAAAAAATGTTGCGTCACGCCCTTATGATGTGCTTAACAGCAAAGAGGCAAAGATAGAAGCGCAGGGAAACCCTTACAGCTTTTTACACATCACCAAAAGTGAAATTGACCTGCCGGAAGATACCGACTTACATTCTCAAAAAGTATATGATACGGCCAAAGAAAACCTGGATGCTTTCATTAGCCGGAATGTATTGTTCCGGGAAAGCAAACCATGTTATTACATTTATCAGTTGATCATGAATGGCGTTAACCAAACCGGTTTGGTTTGCGGCAGCAGCGTAGATGATTATGAGAATGGATTAATAAAAAAACATGAGTTTACCCGTCCGGAAAAAGAGCAGGACAGGATCAACCACATTAAAACAACCGGCGCACAAACAGGTAATGTTTTTTTGGCGTATAAAAATGTTGATGAAATTGATGCCTTGATCAGCAAGTGGAAAAAAGATAAAAACCCCGTGTACGATTTGGTAGCTGATGATAAAATTCAGCACACCATCTGGATCATCAATGATAGTAAAGTAAGCGATCAAATCACTGAACTGTTTAACACATTAGTGCCGGCTACTTATATTGCAGATGGCCATCACCGGGCCGCATCTGCTGCAAAAGTGCGGGCGGCATTGGGCAAAAAAGCTCCTGCCGGGGCGGATATTTTTCTTACCACGTTATTCCCTTCTAATCAATTGAGGATAATGGATTACAACCGTTTGATTAAAGACCTGAACGGATTGACAGAAGAAGAACTCCTGAAAAAACTGACCGGTAAATTCACTGTTAAAAAAGCGGAGGCAGCCGTAGCACCTTCGCAGTTGCATGAGTTTGGAATGTACATCAACAAACAGTGGTACACATTGACAGCAAAAAAATCAGCCTATACAACCGATCCGATCGGTATACTGGATGTAACTATTTTACAGGAAACAATCTTAGATCCTTTACTGGGAATCAAAGACCAGCGCACTGATAAACGCATCGATTTTGTTGGCGGCATAAGAGGTTTGGCTGAACTGGAGAAAAGGGTTGACAGCGGTGAAATGGCTATAGCATTTAGTTTGTACCCGGTAAGCATCCAGCAATTGTTTGACATTGCCGATACCGGAAACGTGATGCCACCAAAAAGCACCTGGTTTGAACCAAAGCTGAGAGATGGTTTATTGACCCATTTGATTGAAGAATAATCATTGCTTGTCAATGTCCTATATGCAATAATTTTTTTTCACGTCCGCCTGAATGAAATTCTTTTGGGCGGGCAAGAGGCAAAGCCGCAAAGTTTTATGCTCTTCGTTGCGTCTTTTCTTTCCTGGCGCCCTTGCGTGATTACCCTTAAGTAAACGACATTGGTTACTGAACTTATATTTTAAAGGAGATACTCATCACATCTCTTTTTTTTATGCCATCATAATTTTAACGTGTAAAGCCTGCCAGGCCATGCTTTTAAAATCGAATTGGTATTATCTTTACCCGGATGAAAAAATATTATTACCTGCTGATTGGCTGCCTTTTTCTCTTCGCTGCAAAATCCTTTTCTCAAACGGCTAAAGAATTACAGGAAACCGCCCGCTCGTTCATGCAACAGGCAGATTATTCCAATGCAGTATTGGTACTTAACCGTGCCATTCAAATGGAGCCGCAGAATATTGATATTGCAAAAGACCTTTCACTTTCCTATTATCTGCAGGCCGATAATACCAAGGCGTTGGAAATAATAAAACCATTGCTCGACCGGGAGGATGCAGATGACCAGTGTTACCAGATAGCCGGTAACATTTACAAGCAACTGGCACAGGTAAAAGAAGCTGATAAATTATATCGCAAAGGCATTAAAAAATTTCCAGAAAGTGGCGCCATGTACAATGAGTTGGGAGAATTATTGTTGGCTCAAAATGATAATACTGCCATAAAGCAATGGGAAAAAGGTATACAGGTTGATCCGGGCTTTGCCAAAAATTATTACAACGCAAGCAAGTTCTATTACATTGGTTCCAGTAAAATATGGAGCATTTTGTATGGGGAGATTTTTATTAATATGGAACCTTTCAGCCGTCGTACTACTGAAATGAAAAGCTTATTGCTGGACAGTTATAAAAAATTATTTGCCGATGCAAAACTGGTGGCATCAACCGAAGAGAAAAACCAGTTTACGGAAGCATTCATTACCAACATGAACAAGCAAACGAACATAGCTGCAACCGGTATCAATACAGAAACCCTTACCATGATCCGCAGCCGTTTTATTCTTGACTGGTACAACAGCGATGGAGATAAACTACCTTTTAAGTTATTTGAACTGCAACGTCAGTTATTACAGGATGGTTTATTTGAAGCATATAACCAATGGTTGTTTGGTTCGGTACAAAATTTAGCCGCCTATCAAAACTGGACCACAGCTCATGCGGTTGAATCGAACGACCTCAATCGTTTTCAAAGAGGCAGGATATTCAAGCTTCCATCAGGTCAGTATTACCGGTAAACGGTATAAAAGGGTAGGTATTTTTATTTACCTTAGTTACTGCTAACATTCCACATCTGCCCAACAATATTGTACATTACAACGAACGCTTGCTAATATGAACCAGGACTCAAGACTTTTCGATTTCCTTCAACATCAATTGGATAAGTTTCCCAAAGCTGATATGTTTAGCGGAAAGGTAAACGGGCAAT
>CAXTPJ010000103.1:0-8236 GCA_964245855.1 uncultured Ferruginibacter sp.
AACAGGGTCAGGCCGCTGGCGGTGATGATGCCACTGTTGAGGTGTTCTTTTAAATAAGGCGAATCGTTCATGCGCAATACCTGCGTGGCATCATCCGGCAATACAATATCGTTGCCATCATAATTTGTATGATAGATCGGCTTTACATTGTACCCGCTGCAATCCGGTGCTGTATCAACATGACTGCAAAAGCAAATGGCCGGAATATTTTCCTTTTCACTGTTTGATGGAATGCTGGCATATACATAGCCAAACTCATCCGTAACGGCATCAGCAATACCCATTTGCTGCAACTCCTGCAACAGCAATTTACTCAGGTCTTTTTGCTTTTCAGTTGTGGGGTGTGCGTTACTGTTAGGATCGCTCTGCGTATCAATTTGTACATACCGCATCAGTCGTGCAGCTACGTTGTCAGGGAGTATGTTGATCATGATGGGGTGAATGGTGAATGGTCAATGGTGAATAGTCCAAAGCCCACGGTTTATACTAATAGTTTAAGATTGAACATATGATTAAAGCAATCATTTCCTGCAAGATAATATATCCCGCAGGGAAATAAAAAAGCAGCCCGCAAAAGCAAGCTGCCATTATATTCAATTATTTTTACAGGCTAATATTTTATTGACCATTGACCATTGACCATTGACCATTGACCTCTACAATATCTCCACCAACTCTACGTCAAACACCAGTTCTTCTCCGGCTAAAAAATGGTTGGCGTCAAGGATCACTACTTCATCTTTTACTTCTATTACTATCACCGGAACTGGATTACCGTTAGGGTCGCTCAACGTTAATTGCATACCTGGCTCCAGTTTCATATCTGCCGGGACATGTTCTTTCGGAAATTCAATGACCGCATCTTCATTCTTTGGCCCGTAACCATCTTCTGCTGAAATATTGATGGTCTTTTTTTCGCCCACTTCCATACCCGGCATTGCAGCATCAAAACCTTTGATCATTTGTCCGGCGCCAACGGTAAACTCTAATGGTTCCCTTCCTGCAGAAGAATCAAATTGTTCGCCGCTCGTTAATTTACCGGTGTAGTGTACACGAACTACATCCCCTTCTTTTACTTGTGCCATGGTGTTGTTTTTTGTTTCCTTATTTCGCTCCGCTTCAATAAGGTGTTAATTAAAATTTTGTTACCGGCTGCAGTAACTTTTATCAGCCGCATAGGCGTCGCACTCTTGTACTTTTTCTTATCTATTCTGCAACAGAAACAAACAGCAAAAGGAAACGAAACACTAATTTTCGGCAAGTTAAATCTTAAAATCTACCCAGCCATATTAAAAGTTTTTTGGGAACTTCGCCACATGAAAAAAATACTGGTACTGGCATCCCTGTTTATTGCCCTGGTGGTTCAACAAACATCCGGCCAACAAATTATTACCGGAGCTGAACGCATGGCGGTTTACCTGCCCTTGCTCAAAGGTAAAGCGGTGGCTGTTTTCGCCAACCAAACCAGTATGGTAAACAATACCCATTTAGTAGATACGCTCATCAAAAGCGGCATCAAGGTGGTAAAAATATTCGGACCGGAACATGGTTTCAGGGGCACCGCCGATGCCGGCGAAGAAGTAGCCAACGGCACCGATAAAAAGACCGGCATCCAGGTAACGAGTTTATATGGCGATCATAAAAAACCAACGCCGGAAGATTTTAAAGGCGTTGATGTAGTGGTGTTCGACATACAGGATGTAGGCGTTCGTTTTTACACTTACATTTCTTCCTTGGAATACCTGCTGGAAGCCTGCCTGGAAAACCATAAACCACTCATGATACTGGACCGCCCCAATCCAAATGGCTTTTATGTGGATGGACCGGTGCTGGATAAAAAATTCAAAAGCTTTATCGGTATGCAGCAGGTGCCGGTGGTGTACGGCATGACGATCGGCGAATATGCGTTGATGTTAGCAGGAGAAAAATGGTTGTCACCAAAAGCCAATGCCGTTAATGCTTACAATGTATCTACCAAACCAACTGCTGATACCCCATTTCATGTGCAGGTGATTAAATGCCAGCAGTATAACCACAATAGTAAATATGCTTTGCCTATAATGCCATCTCCCAATTTAAAAGAAATGCAGGCTATTTACCTGTATCCATCAACCTGTTTTTTTGAAGGAACGGTATTAAGCGAAGGCCGTGGCACCGACAAGCCTTTTGAAATTTTTGGCCATCCTTCTTTACCAGATAACCTATATACATTTACGCCAAAACCCAATGCCGGCGCAAAAAGCAGCAAGTGCTTTAACCAGCTTTGCTATGGCTGGAATGAAAGCGGCACCGTAGCAGAAGTATTGAAAAAAGCAGATGGAAAGATCCAGTTGAAATATATTTTGCAGGCATATAAATTGTTCCCTGGTAAAGACAGTTTCTTCTTAAAAAATAATTTCATTAACAAACTGGCCGGCAACGATGTACTGATGCAACAAATTAAAGATGGTAAAACGGAAACACAGATAAGGGCCAGTTGGGCACCGGCTTTAGCCAGCTTTAAAGCAATCCGGAAAAAATATTTATTGTATCCCTGATCATTTTACAATGATGACTTCATCTTCTTTTAGCAATGGCAAATTCTTAAAACGAAGAATGATATTGGCCACCGTTACTACATCTTTCTGGCAATAAGTAGCAATGCGTTCCACATCATTTTCCTGCCAGTAAACGCCACCTACCATGCTGCCATCAATATCATCTTTTGGTGATGGTACATTTAATGCTCCAGCCAATAATTTTAAAGAAGTGTAATTTTTATAATCGCCGAAACGCCAGTACTGAAAAGTATCTACCATATTGGTTTCCCAGGGTTTCATGTTTTGAAAATCGAGGTAAGCAGGAATAGCCAATGAATTGATAAGCAACCTGCGGCAAAGAAACGGGATATCAAACTCTTTGATATTATGACCGGTAAAACTCCATCGGTTATGAATGGCCTCCATTTGTCCTACTGTTTGTACAAATTGTTGCAGCAGTTCCTTTTCATTGTGCCCGGCAAACGACTTTACCCTTAATTGATAACCCGTACTTTCCTTTTTAAAATAAGCCATGCTGATGCAAACCACTTTGGCAAACTCGGCCATTACGCCTGCCCGCTGCGGATAGTATTCTCCTGCCGTTATATCTTCCGGTAAAATATGCCGTACTTTTTCTTCCCATAATTTTTTCCAGTCGGTGTGCAGCGTATCAAAATCCTTTTGTTCAGAAACAGTTTCAATATCAATAATGAGAAAATTCTCCAGCGGCATTTTTACTATCATACGGGTTAATATTTCTTTAAATATAAAAAAGGATCGCCATTAACGGCAATCCCTGCAAAACTTATTTATGGTAACAAAGGCTATCCTCTTCTCCAGTGGCCCGGCCTCCATATCCAGCCACGGCGGAGAGTATTTTTCCAATGCCCCGGAACCCACACTGCACCCGTATATCTTGGTAAACCCCAATAGCCATTGGTATAAACATAACGGCCACCAGTGTATCCCCATTCCCCATCTATCCATATATGCCTTGGCGAAGGAGCTACCGGCCTTACAACCACCGGCGCAGTAGGCCTCACTGTTACATAAATTTGGCCATTGGTGATGGTAACTGCTGCGGTTACCATTACTACCAATAAGATTAAATGCTTTTTCATTTTTGAATGTTTTGGGGTATGACCTGCAAGCCGCTGATTTGTTTAACCAGCGTTAGCCTAATAATGTAGCTGTTATTTATCATTTTTGCAATGGCTAAGTTGGAAACCGGTGTATATTTCCTTGTGATGAAATTAATACTCACAGATCAATGCCTGGTGGTACTCCGAATGGCAGTTAGTGCTCTGTGATGGCCACTTCTGCTTTGTAATCATTGTAATTTAACGGCACATTTATATCAGGGTGCGGAGTAAGGTTAACCAATTGTATTTTCAGGCGATCGATCACTGTATCATGCTGCAATTTATTTCCTGAACTGTATGCAGCCGTATTCAACGCAAAGTGGTGTTGTGCTGTTCCAACGCTCAGTGTAAATTTTACTTTTGCATTTCCTTCCCAAATGCATTGAGCGCCTGTAGCACAACGGCTATCAGTGCTTACTGAATCAAGACAAAGAGAATAGCTGCTGCTATTGTGTATAAAGCTGGTACAATCCCTTACAGCAATCAATTTATTACCGGTAATGCCGGAAGGCTTATTAGATTGTTTGCTGCAATTGGCTAAGCCTGTTGCCATCAATAAAAGAGCAGAAAATGCCATTAATTTCATATTCATCGTTTTAATGGCTGACAGGCAGACAAGAAAAACGGTTGCATTGCTTAATAAATTATTCAGCATGGTATTATATTATCTGATTAAAATTACCCAGCCTTTTTTAACCGGCCGGCCGTTCCTGAAATCAATCAGGTACACATAGGTACCGGGATCTTGCGGCTGGCCTTTATAAGTACCATCCCAAAAACTATTTCCACCGGTTGATTCAAATATTTTTTGCCCAAGCCGATTGTACACAGAAAGAACAGCATTGGGAAAAGCCTGCAATGCTTCAATACGCCAGGTATCATTGTAACCATTTCCATCAGGAGAAAAAGCATTGGGCACATAAAATTGTGCAAACACCCTTACAAACACCCGGTCTGTTGCAATACCGCAGCCTACATTGGATACAACATACAATGTATAAGTGGTATCCTTATCTGCATTGCTCAGTGGCTGAATTGAAGATGCATTACTCAAAAAATCTGCGGGCAGCCAGTAGTAGGATATTGCTGACCCGGTTGCTGTACCTTCCAATACTACAGGCACATTTTCAAGTACCACTTTATCCGGTCCGGCACCGGCTGTTGGCCTTTGCCAAACAGTGATATTTACAGATGCGGTATCAGTACAGGCGGTACCGTTAGTTACTGATACAGTGTACAACATTGCTGATGCAGGTTTTGCAAAAGTTGTATTGCCGGTTACAGTGGATAATCCCGTTGATGGCGACCAGGTGTAGCTATCGCCGCCACTGGCAACAAGCCTTATTGAATCGCCTTCACAAATACCCTGGCTGTTACTTACTACAGCAACCGGCGTGATAAACACCTGCGCATTGAACGTACTGGTAGATACGCATCCAAAAGCATCCGTTGCCCTGACATTGTACAGGCCTGCCTGTGTTAGTTGCACATTGTTGAAAGAAAGAGAAGACGCCCGGGAAGTAAAACCAGCCGGCCCTGTCCAGTTATAAGTAGCTGCGCCTGTTGCTTCAATGGTAAGCAATCCATTTTCGCAAACAGGACTGTTGGTATTAAAAACAACGACCGGGCTATGAATGGTAATGGTTAAAACATTGGAAGCCACCCTGCAATTACTGATTAAAATATTGCTTCCTTCTGCAGCAGACAGGCGGTAGAGATAGCTTCCGGGAACAGATTTACTGAACAGGTAAGTGGTGTTAACAGCCCCGGGGATATCCACCCAGGTTTCTCCATTATTAACACTTTCCTGCCATTGTATTCTTGGTGCAGCATAACCAGCGCCAACAGTAGCAGATAAAGTTGCAGTAACTGCTGAGCCGGTAGCGCAGGCATCGAGGTTGGTTGCGTTCAAATTAATGCTGGCATCCACTTGCGGGCCGCAGGGGCGAAACGTGATATCATCAAGTGCCACATCGTTACCGCAACCACCCGGCGCATTATTGGTAAGCCTGATAACCACACTGCTGGTATTGGCCGGTGTAGTAAAAAACAAGCCATACTGTTTCCATTGAGGACTTGAACTTTCCGGGATATCGCCGGTTGAATAAGTGCCCAATACCTGGCCGCTGGTAGTTTCTATATTAAATACCAGGTTGGGATCGATGCCCATACCGGAGCAGGAATTTGTCAACAATACATTTACTACCCAGGCGCTGAATTCATAAGTGGTGTTGGCACACAATCCCCTCGCCGTATCTACATAAAAATCGCCCGGATTGAAAGATGCATTTACCAGCATCATGTAACCATTGGCATCGCCGGGTGTATGATCCTGCAAGGAATGCCAGCTACCGCCAAAACAGGCATTGGTTGAACTGGTAATGGTATAGTTGCCATCATCCGGGCAGTCGGCTGCAAAAAAATTATATGTAGTGATATTTCTTGAAAGCGGATTTCCAATGGTACCTCCTGCACCAAAGGTTACATTTACCACAGGATCGCCAAGGCTGCCGGTGCATATCTGCGCCTGCATATTTATGGCCAGCAGTAAAAAGACAGAGAAAAAAGTTAAGGCAAGGCGTATCCGTTTCATTTTACAGATACAAGTTAGTTTATTTTGCTTTTATGGAACTGAATTGAAGCAGTTAACAATAACAATTTTTATTGTAATCTTAAAGGCAATTTGCAACTACCAAAACTAAGTCGGCAGGCATGATACTCACTTTATTGCAATAAAAAAACTTACCGTGAGGTAAGTTTCCTTATAAATTTTTCATTCGTCTATTTGCCCTGAACATACTTATTAAGCTCCTGCTTGGAACTATCAAATTCAAACACCGTATTTACTTTGAAATAATTGGCCTTATCATAGGTATGACTATAAGCAAATTTAGCCAGCTCAATTTTAGAATGTTCAAAATCGAATAGTTTACAAATAGCCATTACCTGTTCGGTGGTAAGACAATTGGCGCCAATAATGTTTTTGGCTGTAGTGATCCTGGTGTTTTCAAAATCAGCATCTTCAATGGTATTTTTAGCGGATGCAAACATGGCATTGCTCATTGGTTGCGGGCAACCATAAGGTCCATTGTAACCCTGCACATATTCTACCCTAACTGGTTGTGTTGAAGGGGGTGCAGGTTGCTGAACTGTATGGCCAAAGCTGTTGATGTAATCATCCAGTTCTTTCACCAGGCTACTGGTTGGTAAAGCTTTATACACTTCTTCATACTGCTGGGGATTAAAACAACGGTTGTAACAATATTTTGCCAGCGCCAGTTTATCTGCTGCCAGGTATAAAGCATCGCATAATTCAAATACCTGTTGCGCAGTAAGGCAGTATTGCTGTGCTATTTTTTCTGCAATGATCTTTCTGCCTGCACCGGTAGTTTGTGTACGCACCCGCTCCAGTTGTTGCATGAAACTGATAGCATCCAATGGACTGTTACAATATCCATTACCTGCAACCTGCGTTGTTGTTTGTACTACTGCAGCATTGCTGTTATTGTTATTACCGCCACTCCCCATATTAAAACTTACACTACCACCCTGTTCGTTTGCCTGCATACTAAAACTTACGCCATCAACTTGTGTAGCAGGCAGTGGCTGATTATGGTAAACTATTATTTGTTCTTGCGGAAAAGTATTGGTTGATGCAGTATTGTTATCAAGCGGAATCTCTGCCGCATTTTTTATAACATAAAAAGGTTTGTTACTTCCCTTTTTTGTTTTTGTTATAATGCGCCATGATTTTTCGGTGCCTGGTTCAAGTGATACTTTATCGGTTATAATTTCCAGTGCCGCTGATGCAAATTTAATTTTGATGTCGTACACAATTGGGGCCGACATTTCGGTGATTTTAATGTTGGACAAAGGCTGGCTGTTTTGCTGTATGCCATTCACCACGAGGTAAAATTTTTGTTCATCCGGTGTGAAAAAAATCATGTTGGATTTTTGGGCGAAGCAGGTAACAGTAGATAATAAAAAAGCAAGATTGAAAAGGAGTAATTTTTTTTGCATGTTTGTGGTTTTGATTTGCCGATATGTTGCAATTTAAAAACCAACATGTTACAAGCCAATCGTTTTAAAATAAGATTAACAAAGATAAGCTTTTGAAAAATCGCTCAAAAGATGTGTGCAAAAAAAATGATCTTTTGTAAATTCAAATTCATCATTGGAATTTATTGTCAAGGGCATTACCGGGTTAGAAAAGTTATTTGTCGATAGAGCAAGTGATTACATCCATTTATAACACTATCGTGCGGAACGTTAAATTAATTCTTGGCCGTTTTACTGTTTTTGTTGGCGGCAACCGGTGCAGCCAGTGCGTTTGCGTAGTGCCTTTCATTACAAGCAGGCTGCCATGTTGCAACAGCAACGAAATGGTTTCATTGGTTTGTTTGTGTTTAAAAGCAAACTTTCTTTCGGCGCCCAAACTAATGGATGCGATTGCGCCATTCCTTTTTAATTCTTTTTCTGCATCGCTGTGCCAGGCCATTCCTTCATCGCCATTGTGGTATAGGTTAAGCAGGCAGGAGTTGAACGTTTCGCTGGTCTTTTCTTCGATGATTTTTT
>CAXTPJ010000104.1:0-8206 GCA_964245855.1 uncultured Ferruginibacter sp.
TTTCTGCTAAAATTGTACATTTTTTTAAATGCTTTTTCCATAAAAATGGCTATAACAGCCTTTTAAATCGCTTTTTAGCAATTCACAGATGCCAAATGCACTGACACTCAAAGTTTTCTGCCAACAAACCGAAAGGTTTATATTCGCTCATTGTTATGAAAAAATTGCTTTTCCCCCTTCAGGCAGCATTTTCTGTTTATGGTTTCCTGGTTTTTATTGCCATACTGTTATTGATATTTCCCCTCGTCATCATCGCTTCCTTCTTTGGCAAAATAAAAGGCGGCAACTTTATTTACCTGCTTTGCCAGCGTTGGGCAGATGCTGTGCTGGTTTTTTGGGGAATGCACCATAATACTATATATACAGCGCCGCATGATGTTAACAGGCAATACGTATTTGTGTTCAATCATATTTCTTTCATTGATATTCCCTTCATCATGAAAGCCATCCGCAAACAGCATTTTCGTATTTTAGGAAAAGCAGAACTGGCAAAAGTACCCATCTTCGGTTTTTTATACCGGCAGGCAGTGGTAATGGTAGACCGTGACAACCCCGAAAAAAGGGCAACCAGCGTAAAGCAATTAAAGTCGGTTATCAACAAAGGCATCTCGGTGGTGATTGCTCCGGAAGGAACGTTCAATGAAACTGGCAACGCATTAAAAGATTTTTATGATGGTGCATTCCGGGTAGCCATTGAAACACAAACACCTGTCAAACCCATTTTATTCTTAGATGCCTACGACCGGCTCAGTTATAAAAATATTTTTTCACTTTCACCCGGCAAATCAAGGGCAGTGTACCTGCAGGAAGTAAGTGTAGAAGGCCTCACTGTAAAAGATGTAAAAGCATTAAAGGAGCAAGTATATAAAATAATGGAAGCAAAACTGATCGAGTATAAGGTGAGTTGGTTGAATAGCAAAAATTAGTTATTGTAGCGTGTTGATTAATCAGTGAGTTTTGTAATCAGTTTTATAAAAACATTTATGTTTATTTTATGCCACTGCCTTTAGTACTCACCACTAACTGGGTTAGCCGCCCACTTTTAGCTAGGTGACGCCAACGGCGGCATTCAAAAAAATGCGAAGCAAATTTTTTTGAAAAAGCTAAAAGTAAGCGGCGTTCCAGTTACACTGCCAGCCGGCAGCGGAGGCGAAAACGAATAAATTTAAAAGTGCTATGAAAATAAGTTATGAACCGGGCATTTCATCATTAATCAACTTCATTGGCGTCGCACTCTTGTGCATTTTATCTTTATTGAACTAAAAAACAGGAAAAGTATTTTAAACAAACAAATGAACGAAGGCAGTCCTACATTTTTTGACGAAGTGTCTTTAACAGAAAAGACAAGCTTCTTCGCAGAAGTCATACTGCCATTGGCATTACCCAAAACATATACATACGGTGTCCCTTCAAATTTCCAGGATAAAATAACAATTGGCTGCAGGGTAGAAGTGATCCTTGGTAAAACAAAGCGCTATGCCGGCATTGTAAAATCCATCAGCAAAGAAGCGCCTGCTTATCAAACCAAATCCATTTTAAATGTACTGGATGATGAACCGGTATTGTATCAGCAGCAACTGCAGCTATGGAAATGGATGAGTGATTATTATATGTGCAGCGAAGGCGAAGTAATGGCGGCTGCGCTGCCGGCACATTTTAAATTAAGCAGCGAAACAATCGTATTGTTCAACGAAGAATATGGCGATGATTTTACTGACTTAAACAACGATGAATATCTGGTGGCCGAAGCGCTTCAAATGAAAGTGCAATTAAGTATCAGCGAAGTGCAACAGATACTCGACATCACCCATGTATACCCTGTTATTAAAAGCCTGATAGAAAAAAAAGTGTGTGTAGTGTGGGAGGCATTAAGCGAACGTTACAAAAGCAAGAAAGAGAATTTTGTAGTGCTGAATCCTGCCTACAACAATGAAGATAAATTAAGCGACTTACTCAACAACTGGGGCAAAGGCCCCAAGCAAATGGAATTGTTGCTGAGTTATCTACACCTGGTAAAAACAGATGGAGAAGTTACGCAGGCGGAGTTGCTGAAAAAATCTGGCGCTACCGCAGCACAACTGAAAGGGTTGAGCGATAAAAATATTTTACTGGTAGAGAAAAGAAGTGTTGACAGGATAAAGAGCATGCCCAAGTCCATGGAAACAAATTTTGATCTCAGTGTTGCTCAACAAAATGCGTTAAGTGAAGTAATGCAAAGTTTTACAACAAAAAATATCTGCCTGCTGCATGGCGTTACCAGCAGTGGTAAAACGCAGTTGTACATCAAGCTCATTGAAACTTATTACAACCAGGGCAAACAGGTATTGTACCTGCTGCCGGAAATTGCTTTAACTGCTCAAATGATCCGTCGCCTGCAATTGCATTTTGGTGGTAACATCGCTATCTATCATTCCAAATTCAATAATAACGAAAGGGTAGAATTATGGAATAAAATTAAGAGCGGTGAGATAAGGATTGTACTCGGCGCAAGAAGCTCCTTGTTTCTACCATTTAAAGATCTGGGGTTGATTGTAGTAGATGAAGAACATGACAGTTCTTTTAAACAACAGGATCCTGCACCACGCTACAATGCAAGAGATGCAGCCGTTTATTACGCCTCACTGTTTAAAGCAAAAGTATTGTTAGGCAGCGCCACGCCATCTGTTGAAACTTATTTCAATACACAAAAAGAAAAGTACGGTTTGGTAGAACTGAACGAACGTTTCGGCGGCATTCACCTGCCGGAAATTGAAATGGTCGATACAAGAAAAGTAGTACAGAAAGGCAAAGTAATGTTGTCACCGCAATTAAAAGAAGCGGTGGACAAAACGGTCGCAGCCGGAAGGCAGGTGATACTATTTCAAAACCGGCGTGGCTATTCGCCTTACTTATTATGCGGTACCTGCGGCTACTTACCACAATGTAAAAATTGCGATGTTACCTTAACGCTGCATAAATATTCTAACAAAATGCATTGTCATTATTGCGGCACAACTTATCCAAAGTTGGTTGATTGCCCGGCTTGCGGTACTGTTAACTGGATAGAAAAAAACTTTGGTACAGAAAAAATTGAAGAGATGCTGGAAGGTGAATTTCCTAACCTGCGGGTGGCCAGAATGGATGTAGATTCGGTAAAAGGAAAAACGGCGCATGACAGCCTGATAAAATTATTTGAACAGCAACGCATCGATGTGTTGGTAGGCACACAAATGGTGGTAAAAGGCCTCGACTTTGAAAAGGTAAGCCTGGTAGGCATTTTAGACGCCGATGGATTATTAAGCTTTGCAGACTTCCGTGTAAACGAAAGGGCTTTTCAATTGATGGAACAGGTGAGTGGCAGGGCAGGCAGAAAAGACGAGCAGGGAAAAGTGCTGATACAAACAACACAGGTGAACCACCCGGTATTAAAATTTGTGCAGCAACACGACTATAAAAAAATGTATGAACTGGAACTGGAAAACAGGCGCCAGTTTTTTTATCCGCCATTCAGCCGCATCATTCAAATAACGTTGAAGCATAAGGTAAAAGAAGTGGTGGATGATATTGCTGAAAAATTAGGGGCTGCCCTGCAAAGAGATTTAGGCAATTTTGTAGTAGGGCCGGCAGCGCCGGTGGTAAGCAGGATAAGGAATCAATACCTGATGGAACTGTTAATCAAGTTGCCATTGGATATAAAGCAGATACAACGCTACAAGCAGGTGATCCGTAATCACTTTAACTTGCTTCAGACGGAACAGCGTTTTAAAAGTGTGGTAATGATTGCCGATGTGGATGCACAGTGATGAAGAATAAGCAAATATGCTAATGAGAAAATGTGCAATTGTGCAAACGGGGTATAGTTATGATTTTTAAATAAGTTATCAGTTACGAGTTATGAGTTACGAGTTGAGAGTTATGGTTACAAGTTACGAGTGATAAGTCAGTCGTGTTTTTAATAACCAAATAATAATAAGTTCCTTCCTTTAATAATAAGTTCCTTCCTTTCTTCTATAAGTAGCGGCGAAGGTTACATCCAAAACAAACTTATGCAAATACAACAAAACATATCGCTAAAAAAGTACAATACATTTGGTATCGAAGCCATGGCTGCACAGTTCGCCAGCTTTACAACCGTAAACGAATTGTGTGAACTGCTTGATACTAACAACCCGCAACCCACAACCCGCAACACGCCACTTGCTGTTCCTAACCCATCACTGATCCTCGGCGGCGGCAGCAACATCCTCTTAACCCAAAGCATCAACGGGCTGGTTTTAAAAAACAATATTAAAGGGATTGAAAAAATAAAAGAAGATGATCAGCATGTTTATATTAAAGCAGGCGCAGGTGTAAACTGGCATCAACTGGTGTTGTATTGCATTGAACATAATTTTGCCGGCATCGAAAATTTGTCTTTGATCCCGGGCAATGTGGGTGCTTCACCCATGCAAAATATCGGTGCCTATGGCGTGGAAATTAAAGATGTTTTTTATGAATTGGAAGCATTGCATATTGAAGATAAAAAGCTTGTTACTTTCAGTTTAAACGATTGTGAATTTGGATACCGCGAAAGTGTGTTTAAAAGAAAATATAAAAACCAGTTCGTTATCACCAGCGTTGCATACCGGCTAAATAAAATCCCTTCGTACAACACTTCTTACGGAGCCATTGAACAGGAATTGGAAAACATGAGTGTACAAGAATTGAGTATCAAAGCCATTGCTCAAGCCGTCATCAATATCCGCAGCAGCAAGTTGCCCAATCCTGCCGAGATTGGCAACGCAGGAAGTTTTTTTAAAAACCCCGAAATAGATAAAAATGTTTTTGATGAGTTGAAAACTATACATCCCAACACTGTTGGATATGCATTGGAAAGCGGACATGTAAAATTAGCTGCCGGTTGGCTCATTGAACAATGCGGCTGGAAAGGTTACCGGGAAGGCGATGCCGGTTGTCATAGTAAACAGGCATTGGTATTGGTAAATTATGGTAATGCAACCGGTGAAGAAATTTATTCACTCAGCACAAAGATCATTCAATCTGTACAGGAAAAATTTGGAGTGCCGTTAGAAAGGGAAGTGAATATTATTTGATTATCGATCAACTTAGTTACAGGTCCCCGGAGTTTCAGCGGTTGGAGAAGTAAATCCATTTTGTGTTAATTGATCTTCAAAAAAGAATAAACTCATACCTGGATTTGATGGAAGGCAATTAGTGAGATAAAGGTTGCCACATGTACCAATTTTGTGATTGCTGCTGGTTGTAGCCTGTATTCTGTAAGTATATTTTGTATAAGTATTTGCTGATACAACAGGATTCCATGGGTCGGACATCCCGTTTATTTGATTAGTTGTAGTAAATACGATAGTATTGTTTTCATCATATACTTTCAATTCAAAAGAAGAAATGTTTTTTAGAAATATCCTGTAGAGGTCATTTCTGCCATCATTGTTAGGAGAGAAAGCAGTAACTGCATATATCCTGGCTGTATCATTTGTCCCGGCAGTATCTGTAATTAAACCATTGCAATTAACCGGCGCAGGCCTTTCATTAGATTTGCTGCAGGCACAAAATAAAATTACAGATACGATACATAAGAGGATTGTAGCTTTTTTCATCGCAGTTTGTTTTGATTTTGAAGACGGGCTGATATAACAACTCCATGATAAAACCCTGTAAGGAATCTCATCATGGAGTAATTTGTTTATTAAACAGTATTAATAATAATTAGCGATAACGGTCATTCGGTTTGTTGAAACCACCTCCCGGCCTGCTGCTTCCACCCGGCCTGTTGTTGCTGTTGAAACTTGGCCTTCCGCCCCCGCTGCCGCTTGGTGGGCCGCTGCGTTCTTCTGCTTCTTTTACTACCAATGGTTTTTTGCCCAGGGAAATGTCATTCAATCCTTCAATGGCTTCTCTTGCTTCGGATGTAACCATCATTTCAACAAAACCAAATCCTTTGCTTTTACCTGTTTCTTTGTCCATGGCTACTTTGGCCGAGGTAACAGTTCCAAATTTTTCAAATATTTCTTCCAGTTCTGCATCGTCAAGGTCATAGGGTAAACCGGCTACAAAAATTTTCATTACAGTGAGTTTTTTTGTAAATGTACGGAACTTATTATTTGCTTTATATCACAGCCTGATTAAAAAACATTTTTTTAATCAGGCTACGATAAATGTGCACAGTAAATATGCATCAAATCCATACTCCTAAAGGATTTGATGGATTGAAAAGCGTTACTTGTTTACTTTTAAATTACCTCCGGTAGCTACAGTAACTGCAGCGCCCGGGTTAACCGTGATTGTTTTACAGTTGGCAGTTACTCCGTTGGCTACCACCGGGTTAAATGGCCTGTTGGCAGGAATGATAACATTATTGGTGGCTGTAGGCACACTGCCGGAAGACCAATTAGCGCTATTGTTCCAGGCCGTACTGGTATTGCCTACCCATTGGTATGTATTGCTCGATAATGTACCTCCGGTAAAATCTATCCTGTTATCCAAACTCCAGGCGCCATTTTCGTCCAGGCTACGGATGGCCAGCTTATGAACACCATTGGGTACCACAGAAATATCTGCATCAAAAATGAGGTTGCTGATACCCGTAGCGGCAGTAATGGTAACAGGCGTTCCATTGCCATACCCGGGATCGGTATCAATAAAATATTCTACCCTCACAACTTTTGGTTGCGGCACTGCACCTGCATTGCTGTAAGGTTTTAAGAATATCCATTTGTTATCCAGGCTCCAGGCGCCATTGGCATCCCGGCTTCTAACACCAACTATGTGTACCCCCTGTGTCAGCGGCGTTAAAGGAATATCAATGGCCAGGTTGTTCAGGTTGGCTGCAGGAGTAATGCTGATGGGTGTTCCGTTGCCATAGCCGGGGTCCGTATCCATGTACCATTCTACCCGGTTAATATTGGGCACTGGTACCGCACCTGCATTGGTATATGGTTTTAAAAAGATCCATTTGTTGTCCATACTCCAGGCGCCATTTACATCCCGGCTTCTTACACCTACAATGTGTACCCCCTGGCTTAAAGGGGTTAGGTTAATCGTAATGGTGGCAGTTGCATTATTGGTACCGGTAAAACTAAGATTGGTAGCCTGTCCATAACCCGGGTCGCTGTCAATATAGTATTCTATCCGGTTAATATTCGGCTGTGCATCAACGTTAGTTGCAATGATTTGCAAAATAAAGATGAGTAGTAAGCCGGCCATCCACGCCAGGTATTGTTGTTTGGTATAGCGGTTCATAATTAATTATTTTATCCTTCCTGCAAATGCAGTGGGTGGTTGATTGAATGGATGAAGGATAAATTAATTATTGCCCCTGGTGCTAACGTTGATCTGTATGGTGTTGCCCGGAGGGTTATTTCCCTGCGGGGATGTTAATGCGTAAATGGTTGGTATGGTTGGTATGGTTGATAATTTGTAGGGGTAACTTCCGGTGTAGATACCAATAGCAGTGCTGCCCGCACCGCTGGTTAATGCCGGGCTGCCGGCTTTTAGCTGAAACCTTGCATCGGCGCTGGTGGTACCAATTAAAGGGAAGGCATTAAAGATATTGGCTGCATTACCAATTGAAGTGATCACATTGCCGGTGCCAACTCCCCAGTTAATGGTTGTGTTTGCTGTAGACTGGATGCCCATGTTATAATTAAAAACACTGTTGCCTCCATTGTTGAAAGAGAAATAGTTATAGTTGCTTGCTGCAGCAGCGTTGGTATAAGAAAGGAAAATATTGTTTTGTAAAAGATAGGCCCCGCCTCCTAATTCGATACTGCTGGCATTTGAATAAGTAGTATTGCCTCCATTCAAAGCATTGGCAGTTTGTGTTGCATCGTAGGCCCAAATGTTATTAGAGATATTGCCACTGTAAGTATTGCCTGGCGCTGTACTAAAACTGGCCATCAGGTTATTACTAATGTTCATGTTGGTAGAACTGGATGCATTGGTATAATAATGTGATATTGCAACACGGTAATTCTGTAGCACCTGTAAATTGTTGATCGCTGTTGCTGTGTTAAAAGAAGTGATGTACACATCTATTTCACGATTTCTTTTGATAGTAATATTATCATCCTTAACATATACTGTTCCTCCATAAAATCCCATCAGTACAGAGCCATCGCTGCCCGCATCAAATGTAATACTGTTCAAGGTAGCAATGCCCGCAAATGCCTGCTGGTTGTTATTTCCCCTGGGTGTTGTGCTGGCGCTT
>CAXTPJ010000105.1:0-8179 GCA_964245855.1 uncultured Ferruginibacter sp.
TAAAAAAGAAAAGTCTTATATCATTTCATCCATGATCACCAGGATGGTGACCAGTGGTAATGCCATGGGACAATCTTTCGATTATGATTCTGACAAAAAAAGCGATACTGTCAGTGAATCTGCCAAAGCTTTGGGCGCCCAGGTAAATGTGCCAAAAGAAATTGAACTAAATACAGAAGGTGTTGCCATCAATGTAAAAGAAGCACCTGCTTCCACTGAAGAGGGCGGCGGCAATCCAATGATGGAGGTAATGAAAAAAATGGGTGGCAAAGAAGATGGCAACAGCCCGTCGGATATTTTTGCTGTATTACCTGCTGGTAAAAAAAGTGGCGATAGCTGGTCTGATTCTACCATTTCAGACGGCATCAAAATATACAAAACGTATATGATAAAAGAAATAAAAGGTAATGATGCAACCGTAACCATTACCGGCAATCAGTCTGTAAATAAAAATGTTGAAATGATGGGTCAAGAACTCACCATCAGCATGGATGGAAAATTATCTGGCGATCAGGTTGTTGATATTACTACCGGCATTATTAAACAAAGAACATTTATTGTTGATGGTACAGGTACTTTGGAAGCACAGGGACAATCAATTCCTTTAACTACCAAAGTGACTACCACCACTACAATAAAATAATATAACCTATTGTAAAAGTAAAAGCGCTGTTCACTGTAACAGCGCTTTTTTATTTGCCTGATTTATTATTTTGCTGCATCATAAAATAGGCAATGCTCAGCAAGAAACAAGTTGCTGCAATAAGCCACCACAGCAGGTTATAGCCATAATGTTCAGCAATTTGCCCACCTGTATAAGGACCGATTACCTGCGCCATCGACCACGACATGGTGAACAAACCTGCGTATTGTCCACGGTTACTGTGTTCCGTCCTTGATATCCAGAAGGAGTTCATAAAAGGCATAGACAACATTTCCCCAATGGTAATTACAAACATGGAAGACAATGCAATTACTGCTCCGCTTACCATATCTGCAGTGAGTATAGCAAAAGAAATTCCCACCAATAAAACACCGATCGAGATATAAAAAAGTGGTGATCTTCTTCCTTCTAACTTAAACACCAGTACCATTTCTGTAAAGGCGATCAGCAAACCGTTGAATGCCATTACTACACCAATAAAGGTTTCTGTTAAATGCAGTTGCGTTTTATAGAACACCGGCATGATAGAAAACATCTGGAAAAAGCAAATGGCAAATACAATTTGCAATCCAACAAAAAATAAATACTGGTGATCTTTATAAACTGATTTTACCGACTGCTCTTTTACAACAGCTTTTTTTTGCGTTGCTGCATTTTTTGATGGCGCTAATACAAAGTATAAGATCACTGCAGCAAAAATATTGGTACACCCATCTACCCAAAACAATAAATGATAATTGTGCCCTGCAATAAAGCCGCCCAACGCTGCACCAACCGACCAGCCAAGGTTTACGGCCAAGCGGTTAAGCGAATAAGACCTTGTACGATTTTCTTCTTTACTGTAATGTGCAATGGCAACAGAATTGGCCGGCCGAAACGCTTCATTCACCATGCTCAAAAAAAAGCAGGCAATACAAATGGCCTGGTAGCTTTTCATTTGTCCTAACACAATGAACAGTACGCCGCCAAAAAACAACGTAAATAACTGAACAACATAATGCCCGGTTTTATCAGTGATCTTTCCGCCCAACAGCGAGCCGATCACCGACCCAATACCAAAAAGGCTCATTACAAAAGCTGCCTTACCAATGCCAACGCCAATGTACTGCGTCATGTACATTGTCATAAAAGGCACTACCATAGTACCGCTCCGGTTGATGAGCATCACCAGCGAAAGCCACCACGTACTGGTCGACAACCCTTCGTAGGCATTTTTATATATCCGTATGGCAGATGCGATCATGATGATGAAAACAATTTATACAAGTATAATGAAGTGCAGTGAATGGTCTATTTTTTTTGTATTAAAACAAAGTTGTCTGTTTTAGGTGCTGTTTCAAAAGAAGCGGCAATCTGTTGGCCGGGTATGGTAAGTTTACGAAGCTGTGTATCCATCCAGGCACCATCAACCGTAATAACAGCACACAATTTTTCATCCGCTTTCCAAATTTCATGCTGCATCGTCCACCGGGAAAAATCTTTGGTACATTTATCCAGCTTCACATTGATGCTGATATCATCACCAAATTTTATTTCCTTTTTAAAAACACATTCTTCCCTGAAGATGATTGGCCCGATATGCTGTTCCGACAATACTGCCGGCGTAATGCCCACTTCATTTAAAAATGATATCCGGCAATAAGCACCAAAATTCTAATAAGCAGAGTGGCGAAGATGAAAATTTGGATCCAGGTCGCTCCAGCGTATCTCAACTTTTTTGGAATATTCAGTCATTGATTTTTTTGGATAAAATTACTGTAAACAATTACCGGATCGATACCATTCTTACCTAAAAAAGAAATCCCCCCGGAGAACCGAAGGGGATTTAAAGTATAGCCATGAAAAACAAACTTTGCTGAAACAGCTAGTCTTTTTTTGCGTAACGTTTTTTAAATTTATCAATACGGCCTGCGGTATCAACCAATACATTCTTACCGGTATAAAAAGGGTGAGAAGTATTTGAAATCTCCAATTTGATAACCGGATATTCATTACCATCTTCAAATTTCACCATTTCTCTTGACTCTGCAGTTGAACGGCTTAAAAACTGGGTCCCGTTACTCATGTCTTTAAACACAACGAAACGGTAATTTTTGGGATGCAAATCTTTTTTCATAATTGTAAAAGTTTGTACATGGATTTTGCCATGATATTTTAAAAGAGTGCAAAAGTAAGGGAATAAGCCGTACAAACCAATATAAATAAGGTTTTAAAAGGCCTTTTTATATCGCCGTTGCTATCTAAAGACAAATTGATTGATAAAAAGTTGCGTTTGATATGAAAATATACTGTTAACGCTATTTTTTGATTGAATCAACTAATTGATAAACAACTGGTTTTTCTTAGCTCTTCATATTGGTTGTTTGCAATGCAATTCCGATGTTCCAGCTTTTTGATGCCTGGATCACATCCTGCAAATCGTCAATTTTTTTCCCGGTTACCCGGATGATGTCATCCATAATGGCTACCTGTACTTTTAATCCGCTGTCTTTAATCAGCTTGACAATCTTCTTTGCGTCTTCCTGCTTGATGCCATTTTTTACCGGCACTTCCTGTTTTACCACCTTCCCGCTTTGATAAGGTTCTTTGGTAAGATCATAGATTTCTGCAGCCAGGCCCTGTTTCATACTGCGGCTGATCAAAACATCGGTTATCTGGCCAAGCTTCATTTCGCTGTCTGCTTCCAGGTTCAGTTTAAAGTCTTTTTTGTTGAGGTCGATCACCACATGGCTGCCCTTAAAATCAAAACGGTTGGTAATTTCTTTTGAAACGGTATTCACTGCGTTGTCAAGGGTTTGAAGGTCAACCTTGCTGGCAAAATCAAATGATGGCATAGCTTTAAAGTATTAATGCGTAAGAATGTTTGTGCAAAGATAAACAGGCAGCTTAAAATTAAGCTGCCTGTTTCCATTAAAATTTATATTGATCCGTTATCCGCCTGATTTTACCCTGCTCTGTTCATCAGATGCACCACCTGCTTTTCTTTTTGGGGCAGCAATTTTTGCATTACCAAAACGCCAGTTAAAACTGATGCTTGCCTGGCGGCTGTCTCTTTTTTGAGAAAAGTGAGTATCAATGTAAGCGTACTCTGCAGTGCCCTTTGCCTGCTGCGTTAAAAAGATATCCCTGAAGCCGAGCCTGATAGTAGCTTTATTGCTTAGTATATTTTTAGCAATACCGCCGTTTAAAGCACCCATGCCACCCAACACCAGCACACCTTCCAATCCTTTTGAACGATAAAAACCACTCAACTCCGCATTCCATCCTTTACCTAAATCCATCTGTGCATTCAGGTTGCCGGTAAATAAATTGCTTTGTAAGTCAACCGCTACATTGTTTACAAAACCCTGGAAACGGTTGTTGCTGAAGTTGGCATACACATTTACTTTCAACCATTTTTTTACCGGTATCAAAGTAGTAACAGTTATCCCCAACTGGCGCTGGCTGGCAATATTGCTTTTCTTAATGAAGGTTTCACTTCTTTCTTCGTTTTGATCAATCACATCATTGATCAGGTCGGTTGTTTTGGTATAATTTAAGGTAGTGGTGAAATTGTTTGCATAAGTATGAGACAACTCTACATTACGACTGAACTGTGGTTTCAGGTTGGTATTACCTGCTTCGTACGTGTATTTGTCAATGAAGAAATAAAAGGGATTCAAATCTCCGTAATCGGGCCGGTCAATCCTTCTGCCATAGTTGATAGCAAAAGTATTTTTTTCGTTCAGGTTGTACCCTGCATATACGGTAGGAAATAACTGGGTATAGTTACGCTCAAATTGTTGGCCGGTGGTTACCTGGTTACCTTTTGATAAAGTGTTTTCCAACCGAAGGCCAATTTGTGTACTCCATTTTTTATTGAATTCCTTGTTCACATTTACATAAGCTGCTTTTATCTGTTCCTGGTAAATAAAATGATTGCTGCGGCTACTATCAAATACATTGTTGCCATTTACCACATACTCATAACGTGCATCATTATCCGTATTTACAAAACTGGCTTTTACGCCGGCTTCCAGTTTGGCATTGCCTTTCAGGTTCTGGCTGTAATCGGCTTTAAAACTGTATATTTTTATATCAGATGGAATGGTGCTTACCATGGTATCGGCAGGTGCATGCTGGTTGTAATAAACATTGCTCAACACCTGTTTGTTGTTTTGCATGTAATGAATATAATCTGCATCAAAAGTCAACTCTTTGCCGGTGCTGTCAAATACATGGCGCATATTAAAATTCGCACTGAAGTTTTTCCATTTATTATCTGCCAGTGTTTTACTGATGGTGCTTGAATCGGTAACACCCACGTTATTTTGCAACAGGATATTGCTCTGGCTGTTGAATTGTTGTGTATTTATGAAGCCAGATGCCACAGCGCCAATGGTTGTCTTCTTACTAACGTTTACGTCTATACCCAATTTTCCATTGTTAGAATTATTATCGTTTGTAAACCTTGATTCCTGGTCGAAAATAGAGATGAGTTGTTTTGAATTCCGGTCACGGAATTTCCGGAGTATATCCAGTTCAGAATAATTTTTATCCTGGCGGAAACCGTAATTTCCAAACACATTTACCGTTTTGTTCCGGTAGTTCAGGTTTACACTTTCGTTAAAGCGGGCATATTTACCTTGCGTATAAGAACTGCTGATACTGCCGTTATAACCTGCTGTTTTGTTCTTTTTAGTTTTTATATTGATAATGCCTGCATTACCTGCTGCATCATATTTTGCAGGAGGGTTTGTCATGATCTCGATTTGATCCATTTGGGCAGCGCCCATACTTTTTAATAAATTGGCCAGGTCTGGACCGGAGAGGTAACTTGGTTTTCCATCAATAAATACAATAACACCCTGCTTACCTTTCAGGCTGATGTTACCGTCTTTATCAACCGTAATACCGGGCGATTTTTCCAGCACTTCCATGGCAGTAGCTCCAACACTTGAAATAGACGCTTCAACGTTAACAATTGTGCGGTCAAATTTTCTTTCAATGAATGGCCGTTTGGTGGCAACAACTACTTCCTTTAAACTTTCATTTACAGGCAGCAATTGCAATATGCCCACATTAACATTTAACTCAGCACTGGTAAGCGCAAAAGCTGTACTGTAAACTTTATTGTGACCGATTGAACTTGCACTCACGAGGTAATTTCCTTCTTTGATGTTTTCGAATGTAAAATTTCCTTCTTTATCAGTAATGGCAGCTTTTACCAAACTACTGTCTTTACTTTTTAAAAGGGAAATAGTAGCAGCGTCAATTACTTTTTGGTTACCACCATCTTTAATAGAGCCGGTTACTCTTCCGGAATTTTGGGCGAAACTGACAATACTTATACTAATAACAGTCAGTAAAATAAATAAATGTTTCATGGCTATACTTTATACTTTGTTTTGAATTGTACATAACAAAAGTAGGTACTTTGTATTACAAGGTACAATTGTTTACATAAGCGGTAGCTGGATAGGGATAAATGGTTTTTCATTTAAAGTTATGGCTAAAGGAATAAAAAAGCCGCATTACATAATGCTGCTAAAAGAATAAAAGTCAATATGTTACGAGAATTTAATTCCTTTTGGTTTAATAAATGAGAGATAGAGAACTAAAAGTACACCACCAATCATGAGGCAAAAAGAAATGATTTCAGCCTGGCTAAGTTTAAAACCCAGGAATAGAACATGATTATTAACCCTGATTTTTTCAATCAGGAATCGTTCTAAACCATTTACTATAAAATAAAGCCCCAGCATAACACCGGCAATACGTATGCGTTTGCGTACAGACCAAAGGATCAAAAACAAAAGAGTTGAAATAACTGTCTCGTAAAAAGGAGTAGGAAAAACCGGTACCGGTAACCCTTTGTCATGTTCATCCGTTAACAAATTGATCTTAACGCCATCCTTATTTACATTCTGCGGATAGCTGTAAGCAACCATCCAGTTAGGTAAAAACGAAGGAGCTATCACGCTTTTATGTGGAACGCTGAGCAGGTTAGCACTTGCCCTGTCGCCATCTAAAAAATAAGTTTTGTATTTTTCTAATTGCGCTTCATATTCTCCCGGTTTTGCCAAAACTGCTTTGCCGGTATTCGTATCTGTTATATAAGCACTGTTGTAAATTCCCCAGTCGCCATCTCCTGAAACCTGGCAACCGATTCTGCCGACTGCATACGCAATCAGCATGGCCGGCGCTATAGCATCAGCCAAATGCATGATGCGGATATTTTTCTTGTAAGCATATACCCATAAGGCAATGGCAGCTACAATTAAACCGCCATAAAAAGTTAATCCTCCGGCAGAAAAAATCCTTTCCATCGGGTGTTGTACAAAATCATCCCAGTTCTCAAAATTATCAAACAACTTGGCACCGATAATACCGAAAACCAATGATATCACTACGATGTCGCCTACCCTGTCGTGCGGCCATATTCTTAACACCCGCTGTTCCGGTTCTTTTAGTTTTTGTTTATTTTTCTCCCACCATCTAACGCCCGCTAAAACCAGCCCCAATAATAGCCCGGCTGCCAAATTTCCTTCGGAAGAAAAAATATAAGCCTGGGGGCTTACCTCATCCGGTTTATTAAAGAACAATCCCACCAATTTGTACCCAAATAGAAAACCGGTAATAAAATTCATCAGCAAATCGAGGAACGACGCCGGTTTACCAACAGTAATGTATTCTTCTCTTGGTAATAACAAGCCCTGTTTTTCTTTGCGTTTCAATTCGCTGGCAATTGCCAAAGCAGCAACGATAAAACCCATTGCCACCATAAAACCAAATGTATTCAGAAAGCTTAAAGGTTTCCACTCTACTCCAAACCAGTCTTTAAAAACGTAATATAAATTGGGATACATATCAGCGATCAGTTATCTGTGATGAGTGCTGCAAGTTATAGCATTCAATGTTAAAATGGCCAGCCGTTTTGATTAGAATGTAAGTTGATTGACCAATAAAAAATCCCATAGCAGGAATGCTACGGGATTATACTTACTAACCCATCAACTCGTAAAAACTTAGTTGCAATATTGTTCAAAAGCACCGATCAGGTTTTCTGCTATCATACCTGCACTGCGGCCTTCTATATTATGCCTTTCAATAAAATGTACCAACTGACCGTTTTTAAACAATGCAATAGATGGTGAACTTGGAGGATAAGGCAACAAATGTTCCCTGATCTTTTTTACCGCATCCACATCAAAACCTGCAAAACTGGTAGTTAAATTATCTGGTTTTTTTGCGCTGTTGTGTACTGCCATCAATACACCAGGCCTTGCTGTTCCTGCGCTGCAACCACAAACTGAATTGATCACTACTAAAGTTGTCCCTTCATTGCTGATCTTGGTTTCTACATCGGAAGGAGTCAGCATTTCAGAAAACCCATTTTCTGTTAACTCTTCTTTCATCGGTATTACTATCTCTGCTGGATACATATAGTTATTATTTGTTTGAAAGGCAAAGTTATAAACTTCAATTATAATAAACCATAGATGAACATCAATGTGTTTAAAAAATTACGGAACT
>CAXTPJ010000106.1:0-8125 GCA_964245855.1 uncultured Ferruginibacter sp.
ACTTTGTAAAGAAAATCATTGATGCGCATGATGGAAAAATAACCATCAACAGCGTACCCGGCATAGGCACTGAATTTAAAATACATTTACCTAAAAAATAAAACCATGGAACGTAAAGCAAAAGTGTTACTGGCAGAAGATGATGCATCGTTGGCTTTTGTAATTAAAGATAACCTGGAAGAAGAAGGATATGAAGTAGTATGGTGTTCAGACGGTGAATCTGCCTGGCAACAGTTTTCAAAAAACGAATTCAACATTTGTTTGCTGGATGTAATGATGCCCGTGAAAGACGGTTTTACGCTGGCAAAAAAGATCAGGCAAAAAAGCGATATGGTGCCGATACTTTTTTTAACTGCCAAATCGCTGGAGCAGGATAAACTGGATGGTTTTAAAGCTGGTGGAGATGATTACATCACCAAGCCTTTCAACATAAAAGAGTTGCTGATGCGCATGGAAGTTTTTTTACGGCGCAGCAAAAAAATGCATTCCGACCAGGTGAAAGAATATCCCCTGGGCAACCTTAATTTTTCTTTTACCGATTTAAAAATATACGGCGCCGAAGAACCCATTTCATTAACGCAGCGGGAAGCCGACCTGCTGAAATTTTTCTGCGAGCATCCCAACAAAGTATTAAAAAGAGAAGAAGTACTCTTGAGCGTGTGGGGCAAGGATGATTATTTTTTAGGCAGAAGCATGGATGTGTTCATCACCAGGTTGCGCAAGCATTTTAAATCAACGCCGTCTATTGTGCTGGAAACCATTCATGGTATTGGGTTCAGGCTGAATATATAAGTCGTCAATGGTGAATGGTCAATGGTGAATTCAGCGGTATGTTTGGTAATAATCTCAAGTTTATCCAATTACACTAATTGTTGCTAAAGGCATCATTAGTAATTTATTTTGTAACGGGCTTTAGCAGCATCAATCAACATCGTTGTGTCACTCACTTGTACTGAGGAATCAAACAGCAACAAGATAAAATTCAACACCGAAAATACAGTAAATGCAGATTGCCAAAACAATCTCCCCATTGACGAATGACCATTCACCATTGACCATCAAAATCTCGGCGGACAAGGCGTTCCTCTCATCCTGAAATCTTCTTCACAACGGTCTTCGCTTTTAATGCCATTCTTGGTTAAATTCTCCCAAATAAAAGCCCCTTCACCACTTCCGGCGCTGCGGCTAAAACCCAGTTTGCTTACAGTGGCATCATACGCCAATCCAATCCTTGCCCTTCTGTCTTCATACTCCCGGCGATCAAAAAGATCGAGGCTGAGTGTTACCGCAAAGGCATCACTGTTTTGAAAATTTACATTGCCCCGGTACCATAAACCAATCCCTACCCTGGCATCTTTATACTCACATCCAAAACTGATGGAGTTACTTTTTTGCTGCTGGTAATAGATAATGCTGGGCAAAAAATAGCGTTCGCCAAATTCATCCAGGTCTAATTTGTACCGCACATAGCTAAACCATTGTATCGGCAGCCTGCTGTAAATATTTGACGTTAATGATTCATCCGGCTGGTTAATATGATTGGCACCCCCGCCAATCATCCAGCTATCGCCGTAATACAATAAAAAGCCGGCGCCAAAATCTGCAAAATATTTGTTGTTGTTCAAAGGCCGGTCTGCCGCCGATACAGAACCGGGGATCACACCGGTGTTATCAATCTGGTCGCTGAAATAAAGTTTGTTGTAATTAACGCTCCTGTTTCCCAACCCTGCTTTTAAACCAAGGTGCAACCTGGCATTGGGCAAACAAAGCGCATAAGAATAAATAGCATGCAGGCTTGATTTGTTAATGTAACCTTCTTTGGAATGCGACAGCAATAATCCAACACCACCATGCAATGTTTTACTAAACCGGTCAACACCAACGGCGGCAAATTCCATGTTAGAAGGGATGTTAATGAAATGGCGTTTGTACGTTGCTGTAAAACGCAGGTCCATTTCTCCGGTTCCGGCAGTTGCAGGGTTTAAGGACAATGGCGAATTGAACGCATTCGTAAAAAATGGATCCTGTGCTGCGGCAATAAGCCTCAAAAACGCAAGGCACAGTATGATCAATATTTTTCTCATAGCAACATTATTTTGCACAGCTTTTGACTGCTGAATTAAATTTTTATTTCACTACCGTAATGGTGCCTGCTTTTTTATATTTCCCTTCGCCCGGGTAAATCATTCCTATCCACTCCGTACCATTTTTAAATTTGGCATCAATGCGCCACACATATACATCCTGCTGCACCAGCAATCCTTTGTATCGCCCATCCCAGGCCTGGTTAGGTGCACCCTCTGCATCAATGCTGGTAGTTTGAAATATCAATTCGTTCCAGGTAGTGAATATTTGCAAACGGTATTGCAGCAAGCCTTTTCCTTTCGGTAAAAACTCCCTTAAATTACTTTGTACACAACCGGGGCAAATAGCATTGGGCACATACAGGTAACCTGGAAAGCCATCTATCCTGGCAATCCTGATCATGGTATCCGGGCAATTGGTGCTGGTATCCAATACAATCAACTGCACAGGATAACTGCCGGTATCATTGTATTGGTGCCGCACATCACGGGTGTTGGCAAAAGAGCCATCACCCAAATTCCATTGATAAAAATAGCGGTTACTGTTGGGCGTTAGGTTATTGAAACTAAAGGTGTAATTCGGTACAGTGATCACTGGTGAAGGGCTGATGAAAAAGTCTGCAGGCGGCGGTACTTTGGCGGTAATCAAATTTGGTTTTACAACCGAATCTTTACAACCCAATCCATTATCTACCACCAGCTTTACCGTGTATGGTGTTAAGGCCGGTGCAAAAGATTTAAAGGGGTTTACATCGGTACTGGTTGTACCATCACTAAAGCTCCAGCTATTAAGACTGCCGCCGGTTGTTAAATTAAAAAATTGCACCCTTGCAGTGTCGCAGGTCAAGGTATCGCTTACGCTGAAATCTGCCACCGGTTTCACTGATATTCTTACTAACTGATCTGCAGTATCCCGGCATACACCATCACTGGCAACCAGGGTAATCAAATATTGGCCCTGTGTATTGTACAAATGTGTTGGGCTGGTAAGGTTGCTGTTGGCAGAATTATCTCCCCAATCCCACTGGTAAAAATTAGCGCCCGTACTTTGATTGGTGGTACCAATATTTAATATGCCGGTACAACCCAATGTGTCGCTCAGCCTGAACGCTGCAACCGGCCTTGCCCTTGAAGTAAAACTAATGGTGAAAGTATCCGGGCCGCAACCATAAGCATTATCGGCAATCAATGTAATGTTGTAAACTGTTGATCCCTGCGTTACAGTTAACGCTGGATTGGCAGTGGTATCAGTCAATACACCATTGACAAACCATTTGTAAGATGTAGCATATTGCGAAGCATCGGTAACCGAAGCAACAAAAGGTACACAGGTTGTAGTATTGCTGATGCTGAACCTTGCGGTGGCCGATGGATTCATTTGTAACAGGGCGGTGGCAGTATCACTGCAACCAACCGTATTGGATGCAATCAATAAAGTAGTAAATATCCTGGGCAAAATAGCACCTGCCGGCGGTACATAGCGGTGTGTAAAATTGCCGGTGGTAGCCAACTGCAAATTATCAACGATCCATCGGTAACCAACCGGCCCGTTATCATTTGGAACAGAAGTGTTGAGGTATGATATAGTGGTATCAACTGAACACACTGTTAAATTCTGTGGTGTGAAAGATGCAGTTGGTGTACCCCTTACAGTAAAATTGATAGTTGTACTATCCTTACAACCCAATGAATTTTCAGCCACTAATTTTGCCGAAAAAGTTCCTGCGTTGTTAAACGTATATTGGGCATTGATCCCATTGATGATAATTAAAGAAGGGTTAGCAGTGCTGTCAGTAATGTACCAGGTGGCAGTTTCACTGATGATGCCCGTAGCGGTTGCATTAAAAATAAATGGTGCACAGTTGGGTACACCCAGATTTGTCTGCACCGATACATTTGGTTTCACTAAAACAGTGATGGGGCGTACCAATGTATCATAACAAACCAATCCTGAATTGTTGGTTCTTTCTGCCCGCAGATAAATAACATAATTACCGGCAGTAGCATACAAATGCGTTGGGTTTATCCCGCTGCTGATCTGCCCATCGCCCCAAAACCAGGTATAACTATTGGCATCGGTAGAAGTATTGATGACCCTTACCGTATCATTCAAACAATAAATTACAGCGCTGGCATTAAAAGCAGCTACCGGTTTGCGGTAAACAGTTATTTGCCTGAATACGGTGGTATCGCTGCACCCATTGCTCAACCGTATGCTTACATTATAGGTGCCACTGTCTGTATATGTATGTGACACCACTACCTGGTTATTGTTGGTAACAATGGGCAAAGTATTATCACCAAAATCCCATGTATAATAGGTAGCACCGCTGCTGCTGTTAACAAAACCAACCGTATGCGGCGCACAACCAAACAGGTCGCTGCCATTGATGTTGATCTGCGGCACAATGATATTAGGTGCAATACGGAGATCGATGGTTTGTGTATCAGCCCCACACTGGTTTACAGCAATCAGTTGAACCGTTACTGTATCTATCTGCGAGCCCGTATTGTAAGTGTGGTTGAGCGGGCCATTTACAAAAGTAGTGTCCTTTGACCCATCTCCGAAATCCCAGTAATATACATTGTTATTGCCCGGTGATGTATTGCTGATCTGCACCGTAAAAGGAGAGCAACCAAAGGTTGACAACACGCCAAACCTTGCCAGCGGCTTGGATTTTACCAGTACACTATCCCGCCACAAAGTAGTGTCGCAACCATTGTAGGCCCGCAACGAAATTTGATACGTTGTATCAGTAAAAAACGGGCTGCTGTTGAATGTTACTGGTGCAGGTTGAGCCAAAGTACTTGTGGTGCCGTTACCAAAATCCCAAAAGAACTGGATGTTGTTATTGATGGTGCTGGAAGTATTGGTGAAGGTTGCTGTTATTGGCGCACATCCGCCTGCCGTATCTTTTGTAAAGTTGGCGATAGATGCAGCAGTAGTAATAAACTGCAGGGAGAAAGTATCCGGTACACATCCAAACTGGCTTACAGTGATCAATCTTATCACCACAGTATCATCTGCATTATTCATCACATAACCCGGAAAAACTTCGGTGCTGTTCGTTCCTATCGCCACATTATCAGCAAACCATTGATACTGTCCATTCCTGTCGGGAAAAGCAGTAGTATTGATAACAGTACTTAAATCAAAAGGAACACAACCTACCAACTGGCTGCCGGTGAACAATGCTTGCGCATCTTTTCTTACAGTAACCTTAACGGGTACACTAAAACTTCCCTGCGTACCAAAGCAAAGTGTTGTAATGGCGATACGCCTGTAAAAAGTAGTGGTATCTAAAACAGGTGGTGTGTAATCCAATCCTGTTGCGCCGGCAATATCTGCCCATGTTAAACTATCCAGGCTTTGTTGCCATTGATAAGCAGGCGTACCATCTCCACCGGTTGCAGTTAAACCCGTAATAATGGCCGGTTGTGTATTGATACAAATAGATTGATTTGGGGTAATGATATTGTTGCTGATAGAATCTCTTACTTTTACCAACACAGTGTCTGTGGCCGTACATGGACCTGAACCGTAGGTATAGATCAACTGGAAAACACCTGGAGAAGAAGGAGTAAAATCACCGGCAGGTGTGATCAACGGAGAACCGGACCAGGAGCCGCCTGCAGGAGTTGCTGCAAAACTAAGCGGAGCTGTATCCTGGCAAACAGTGGTATCATTTCCGGCATTGGCAACCGGCGGCTGAATGACTGTCACAGATGAAGTTGCTGTACCGGTGCCGCATTCGTTGGTTACAATTAACTGTATTGGTTGTGCACCAATTTGGGTATAGCTGATTGCACCCGGAATAGCATTGGAAGAAGTAGCTGGCGAACCATTTGTAAAAGCCCAGTCGTATTGCAACGCATTGTCTGCATAACAACCCGATACGGTTGCCGTTGGCGAAAAACTGGTATTAACGCAGATATCAGCAAATGTTCCCAACGAAACTTTTGGCCTTCCTTTTACGGTAAACGTATCGGTTTTAATTCCCGGCGAACAGGAACCTCCCGATCCTACAGCGGATACCGTTAGTGTGATGGCATATTTTCCCGGTGCATCAAAACGCAGGTCTGCATTGTTAGTAGTGGCACTGGTTCCATTAATAAAACTATAATTAGTCGTTCCGGTATTGCCACATCCCAATGGGTCAAGATAATCAACTGTCCAGGCGTAGGTATCGCCCAAACACAAACCCGCAGGCGAAGTATTGGTAATACTGGTGGTACCTGAAAGGCAAACAGAGTGGTCGCTCATGGTAAAGTTGGCTACCGGCGGGTTGCGTACACAAATCGTTTGCACTGTACTGTCTATACCGCAACGCTGGTTGAATACATACAGTTTAACTGTGTAGGTACCGGTTGTATTAAAATTCAGGTTGAGGTCGTTACTGCCCGGTGTCCACAAAAATCCATTTCCGGGGTTACCATTTAAAGATCCCTGGCTTCCGGAAGTGATGCTGTAACCTGTAGCCGGCGAAATATCCCATACCAGTGTTGCATTGTTTTCGCAGGTTGAACTGCCGCCGCCGGTGGAGGTAACAATACCGCCCGGTAAAGAGGTACTCCTGATATTGGTATTGCTGCCCGTACAAACCGTATTACTTGGGCTCACCAAAAACCTGGCCCTTGGTTTACCCGATACGTAAATGGGTATCACACTTACACTCGTAATATCACAGGGGTTTTCAATGGTTAAAATTGCATTGTATGAATTGTTGAAAGACAGTATGCCATTGCTGCTCGTTGTTCCGCAGGAAGAATATAGAAAAGCATGCGTAATGGTATCGGGCGGAGGATGGGTAAATACAAGCGGCGCACTTCCATCATTTACAGTAATGGTATATTTTGTTCCGGGTGCATTGTTCTGGTAACCGGTAATTACAAAGCGCAATGAATCTGGTGCACAAATATTAGTGTTGCCCAAACTGCTGAAACCGCCGGCAGGATTGGTGCCGAGGAAAACAGTATATTTTTTTATACCGATACATCCCGTTGGCCCTGTTACCTGCACTGTTAAAGTACTGGACCCGATACCATAAGGATGCTGTATGATGCCGCCGGCCGGCCAGGATGAAAAGGTAGAATCAACAGAACCATCTCCCCAATTAATGGTGTAGGAAACATTGCTACCGATAGTTGTTGATTGATTGATGAACTGAAATACGTAAGAGGGCGTATTGGTACATACTTTAAAAGTTCCGTTGGCGGGAGTATAAGTAACTGCAGGATCAGCGTTGCCAATGGTAGCATCCGGCGTGTTCCTGATGGTGACAGGTTTTATAATAGAATCTTTACAACCATAAATATTAGTAGTAATAAGTTTTACATTAAATACCTGGCTGCCCGAAGGGCCAACAGCAGTTAAAAACTGGTGCGTAGGACTGGTACCGCCGGATGCAGTATTATCGCCAAAATTCCATTCATAAGTATTTTGCAAACCAGTGGAACTATTGTTGAAAACAATCGGGATATTACCACAAACATCATCCGGTATAAAACTATAATTGGCCACCGGTTTTATATCCGATACCCTCACATAGATGTACATCGAATCGCTGTTGAGGCCATTCGAAATGGTTTGCATGGTAGTATCTATTCCAACAGTATTGTAAGTAATGGATTGCGCAGCAGAGCTGTTGCTCGTGGATGGGGTACCCAAATCGAACCGCCAGTTAACGGAACTAAAACCAAAAGCAGTGGTTTCATAAGTAAGGGAACTTCCCCGGCATACATTTACCGTATCGCCCTGTTCAACATTTCGCCCATTTACCCTCATGCCCGGAAACAATTGTGCAGCGGCCTTTTCATTAAGGAACAACAATAAAAAAAACAATAACCGGAAAAATTTCATTTGATAGACAGTTACTTTTTTAAAGACGGCAATATTCAATTAATATACTCAAATATCTGGATATACACAATTAACCGATGGTTGCAGCATAAAGGGTTGATAGTTAACTATAAGTACGGATAATGCCATTCAACGGAAGCCTGAGGCCGTTTAACAAAACAAAACATTACAGCCATGATGC